>NZ_RZRP01000482.1:0-4824 GCF_003997795.1 Mesorhizobium sp. M7A.F.Ca.US.005.03.2.1
GGCTGGAGCCGCTTGTCCGCTATACCAGGCAATTCACCTTCGAGCCGGTCCTGCTCGAAAGCTGGGATATCAACGACGACGCCACCGAATACGTGCTGCATGTGCGCAAGGGCATCACGTGGAATAATGGCGATGCCTTCAACGCCGATGACGTCGCTCACAATCTGACCCGCTGGTGCGAGAAGAATGTCGCCGGCAATTCCATGGCCGCCCGGGTCGGCGCGCTGATCGACGCAAAGACCGGCAAGGCCAGGGATGGCGCGATCACCAAGGTCGACGACAATACGGTCAAGCTGAAGTTAAGCGAACCAGACATTTCGCTGATCCCGAATTTCACCGACTATCCGGCGCTCGTCGTCCATCGCAGCTTCGATGCCGACGGTGCCGATCCGATCAAGAAGCCGATCGGCACGGGACCGTTCGAACTGGTCTCCTACGATGTCGGCCAGAAGGCGGTCGTCAAGCGTCGTGAGAATGGCAAATGGTGGGGTGGTGAGGCGCCGCTCGACAGCGTCGAGTTCGTCGACTACGGCACCGATTTCAACGCCACCGTGAACGCGTTCGAATCCGGTGAGATCGACCTCAATTTCGAGTCGCCCGCCGACTTCATCGACATTCTCGACAAGATGGATCTGGTGAAATCGGAGGTGGCGACGGCGACGACGCTGGTTGCCCGCACCAACATCACCCACAAGCCCTATGACGACAAGCGGGTGCGCAACGCCCTGCAAATGGCCGTCGACAACAATGCGGTCCTCGAACTCGGTTATGCCGGGCGAGGCACCCCTGGTGAAAACCACCACGTCGCCCCGATCCATCCGGAATACTATGCGCTGCCCAATAAGACACGCGACGCCGCCGGCGCCAAGAAGCTGATGGCGGAAGCCGGACAGGCCGACTTCGAGCATGAGCTGATCACCATCGAGGACGATTGGCAGAAGAATACCGGCGACGCCATTGCCGGCCAGTTGCGCGATGCCGGGATCAAGGTGAAGCGCACGGTGCTGCCGGGTTCGACCTTCTGGAACGACTGGACGAAATATCCCTATTCGATGACGATCTGGTACATGCGCCCGCTTGGCGTGCAGGTGCTGGCGCTCGGCTATCGCACCGGCGAGGCCTGGAATGAATCGGCATATTCCAACCCCGATTTCGATGCCAAGCTCAAGCAGGCGCTTTCGCTCATCGACGTGGAGAAACGACGCGAGGTCATGAAGGATGTCGAGCAGATCCTGCAGGATTCGGGCGTCATTATTCAGCCCTTCTGGCAGAAGCTCTACAGCCACATGAGCAAGAAGGTGAAGAACTATGGTGTCCACCAGACATTCGAGATGGACCTTCAGAACGTCTGGCTGGACGGCTGAAACAAGGTGCTGCAGGACTTCATGAGCCGCAAAAAAGCCGATATGCAGGATACGTGGTGTTGATAGGCTCAAGCCGTCAAAAGCCGGAGATTCTGCATGCGACTGACAGTGATCGTTGCCGCCCTTTCGATAGCCCTGCCGGCCGGAGCCGTCGCCGGACCGGCGTCCGACGCGGTGAAGTTCTTCTATGCCCCGGCGGTCAAGTTCGAGGCCGACGAACAATATCGGGACCGGTTCACCGAACCGGTGACGAAACTGTTCGAGCTGAACGACCAGGCAACGAAAAAGAACCCGGACCAGGTCGCCTGCATCGATTTCGATCCTGGTCTCGACGCTCAGGATTTCGATCAGAAAACCGTCTCGAAAACGCTGAAACTGTCTGAGAAGCAGGATGGCGACAACGCACAGGTCACGGCATCCTTCAGCCTGTTTCCGGAAGGCGATGATTCCAAACGTGAAATGCTCTGGTCGCTCAAGAAGATCGACGGCAAGTGGAAGATATCGGACATCGCTTCCAAAACCAGCGACTGGACGCTCAGCGCGCTGGAATGCATGGCCGGCCAGACGCCGGAGTGAAGCGATGGCCCACGGCCGGTTCGTGGCACTGTCGGGTGTGTGCCTGCTGGCGGCTCTGAGCGGCGCCGCCGCGCAAGGCTTGTTGGGTGCGCCGCCGGCAAACGCCCCGGCCGACACCCAGCCGAGCGACAGCGCTGCACCGCCCGCAAATGCGCCGGGCGGAGCGGCAGAACCGGCCACGCCGCCGGTTGGATGGTCGCCGGCCGAAGCCGCGCCCGCCGCACCGATCCAGCCGGGCTCGCCGACCGCCGTGGTGCGGCCGTTTTACGGTCAGGTCGGGCTGGAGATCGATCCGGCCGAGCGAAGCCATTTCATCGATCCGGCCAAAACCGTGCTCGACAAGAGCGACGCCTTGCGCAAATCCGGGCAGGGCGAGTGCCTCGACCCCAACATGGCGCTCGACAATGCCGATTACGACAAGGCCGAGATAGACAAGAGCCTGAAGACGCTCGAGGCGATCAACGGTGACCAGGCCAAGGTCATCGTCGCCTTCGTCATATCGGGCAACCCGCACCGGCTGGAATGGAAATTCAAGAAGGTCGATGGCGACTGGAAGATCACGGACCTGTTGTCGGTGACCGGCGAATGGGCACTCAGCCAATATCAGTGCGAATGATGGGCGAGCTCAACCCCGCCCGCGATAGGGCGCCACCCCGGTGTCGGGGAGCCAGGCGCCTTCCGGCGGAGCGCCGGTTTGCCAGAACACATCGATCGGAATGCCGCCGCGTGGATACCAATAGCCGCCTATGCGCAACCACAGCGGCTTGGTTGCCGCCACGATGCGGCGGCCGATCATGACGGTGCAGTCTTCATGGAAGGCGCCATGGTTGCGAAACGAGGTCATGAACAGCTTGAGCGACTTCGATTCCACCAGAGCCGCATCGGGTGCGTAGTCGATGACGATATGGGCGAAGTCCGGTTGGCCGGTGACCGGGCACAGCGAGGTGAATTCCGGGCAGGTGAAGCGCACGATCGCCGGCGGCCCGTCGCCGCGCGAAAACGGTACGGTCTCCAGGACCGCTGCTTCGGGGCTTTGTGGCGTCTCGACGTGCGCACCGAGCTGGGTGAGAGTTTTGGTGTCGATCATGGGCCCAATCCTTGTCGCATGCGCCCGGAGTGCGTGCGGGACGACATGCTTGAAAACGAATTTTGCCGCTCATTAGCACAATTTGAAACCGCAGGAAGACGATGACCTCCAACGATCCGCTTCTCCAGCCCTACCAGCTCAAACATCTGACGCTGAAGAACCGGGTCATGTCGACCAGCCATGAGCCGGCCTATTCCGAGGACGGCATGCCGAAAGAGCGCTACCGGCTCTACCATGCCGAGAAGGCTAGGGGAGGCATGGCGCTGACCATGACCGCCGGCTCGGCGATCGTCTCGCGCGACAGCCCGGCCGCTTTCGGCAATCTGCATGTCTATGACGACAGGATCGTGCCGTGGCTGGCCGAGCTCGCCGATGCCTGCCACGAGCACGACTGCAAGGTGATGATCCAGATCACCCATCTCGGCCGCCGTACCGGCTGGAACAAGGCCGACTGGCTGCCGGTACTCTCGGCCTCGCCGGTGCGTGAGCCGGCGCATCGCGCATTCCCGAAAACCATCGAGGACTGGGACATCGAGCGCATCGTCGCCGACTATGCTTCGGCCGCCCAGCGCTGTCAGGCCGCCGGCCTGGACGGCATCGAGTTCGAATCCTACGGCCATCTGATGGACGGCTTCTGGTCGCCGGCCACCAACCATCGCGACGACGAATTCGGCGGCTCGCTCGACAACCGCCTGCGCTTCACCAACATGGTGCTTGATGCCGTGCGTGCGTCGGTCGGCGAGAAATTCGTCGTCGGCATCCGCATGGTCGCTGACGAAGATTTCGAAAAAGGCCTGTCCAAACAGGAGGGCATCGAGATCGCCGGGCGGCTGGCCAATTCCGGCAAGGTCGATTTCCTCAACATCATCCGCGGCTCGATCGAAAGCGACGCGGCGCTGACCAAGGTCATACCGGTGGCCGGTATGCGCTCGTCGCCGCATCTCGATTTCGCCGGAGAGGTGAGGGCGGCGACGAAATTCCCGACCTTCCACGCGGCGCGCATATCCGACGTGGCCACCGCACGCCACGCCATTGCCACCGGCAAGCTCGACATGGTCGGCATGACCCGCGCCCATATCGCCGATCCGCACATCATCAAAAAGGTGATGGAGGGCCGCGAGCATGAGATCCGCCCGTGCGTGGGCGCCACCTATTGTCTCGACCGCATTTATGAGGGCGGCGAAGCGCTTTGCGTCCACAATGCCGCGACTGGCCGCGAGGCCGAAATCCCGCATATCATCGTCAAGACCGAAGGACCGAAGCAGAAAATCGTGGTCATCGGAGCCGGCGCCGGCGGGCTGGAGGTTGCGCGGGTCGCAGCCGAGCGCGGCCACAAGGTGACGGTGCTTGAAGCATCGAGCCAGGCCGGCGGCCAAATTCGACTGGCGACGCAGAACCCGCGCCGCAAGGAGCTGATCGGCATCATCGACTGGCGGCTGGCCGAACTCGCCCGGCTCGGCGTCGAGATCCGCTACGACACCTGGGCGGAGAAGGACGATGTTCTGGCGCTGTCACCCGACGTGGTGGTGGTCGCCACCGGGGGCCTGCCGCAGAACCCGCCGCTGACGGCCGGCGACAATCTTGTCACCTCAAGCTGGGACATCATGGCCGGCAGCGTCAAGCCGGCCGAAAATGTACTGCTCTATGACGACAATGGCGGCCATCAGGGCATGGGCGCCGCCGAACTGATCGCCAATGCCGGCTCGAAACTCGAACTTGTCTCGCCCGAACGTTTCTTTGCCCCGGAAATGGGCGGCATGAACCATGTGCCGTATATGCGCGCCTTTCAGGAAAAGG
>NZ_RZRP01000483.1:0-4821 GCF_003997795.1 Mesorhizobium sp. M7A.F.Ca.US.005.03.2.1
GCAACGAACAGCGCGCACCGGAACGCGGCGATACCCGGCCGCAGCGAGACAACAGCCGCCCTGCCCGCCAACGTCACCAGGAAGACAACGATTCCACCGTTGGCTTCGGCGATGACATGCCGGCCTTCATGCGGATCGTCGCCAAGGTCTGATCCCGACCGCTTCGAAGGCAAGCCAGCCATCCGGCTTGCCTTCTCGATAGAGCTCCAGCCTGGTTCGCCCGTTACATCGGCCCAGGCATCATCTTGGTCGGTTTTTCCAGCATCGGAAACTCGGCCTTCGAGCATTTCACGTTCGGGTTCGTCGGACTGAACATGCCGTTCGGATTGTCTCCGAGCCAGGCATGAAGGTCGTAATGGACGAACTCCTTCGGGATGAGAGGGTAGTGCCCCTCCATCGGCCCCATGAAGGTTTGGCCAAACAGCTTCGGAGGCTCCTTTATGTCCGGCGTCAGAGGCACCAGCCATTCCGCGCCCACCAGCCGCAAACCCTTCTTGGTCGGTTCATAGATCAGCACGTTGGGGTGCATCGGGTCGAGCTTCTGGCCGACACTCGGGACATTGACGAAGTGAATACCCATGGCGCCCTTCGGGTAATCCATCGCGCCCGCTATCTTTTCTCCGCTGTAGTAGACGCAGCCGACCGTCGACAGATAGAGGTCGCGGACGGCAGCGGTGTAATCCTCATATTTGGCGAGCGACTTTTTCAAGGCTTCGATGTCGGCCTTGTTGGCGTCCTCGGCCCGAGCCGAAGCAACGTTCAGCCACGCGCCTACCAAACCTGTTAAAACGAGGACGCCACAGCGCCCAAGGCTGGCTGTTCTTGTCATGCATTCCTCCCAGATTTCTGATCTGGCCGTGCAAGACCGAGGCGGAAAAATGCTGATTGCGCGGCCGGTTACACCGCCTCATCCCCGCTGGACTGCCATGATGCTATTCCTTTCCATGGCCGCCGGAAAGCTATATTTTAGCAATAACTAAATCTATACCGTACCCATCCAGAGCGCCGATGTCAGCTCAAACAAAAACGGCCCCGCATGAGGGCCGTTTCGCATCCGCTTGCCGGACGGATCAGGTGAGCGGCGACAGCTGGATCTCGACGCGGCGGTTCTGGGCCCGACCTTCGGCTGTGGCATTGGATGCGACCGGGCGTGTCTTGCCGAAGCCTGTGACGGCGAAGCGCCGCTGATCCACGCCCTGACCGGACAGATAGTTCGCCACCGCCAAAGCACGACGCTGCGACAAATCGAAATTGTGCTGGTCGCCACCGGTCGAATCGGTGTGGCCGAACACGTCGACCGTGGTCTGCTTGAACTTCTTCAGCACCAGCGCGACGGAGTTCAGGACCTGGTAGAAGCCGGGCTTCACCGCATCCTGATCCGAGTTGAAGGTGATGTCGGACGGCATGTTGAGGATGATCTGGTCGCCGCTGCGGGTGACGCTGACACCGGTGCCTTCGAGCTGCCGGCGCAGTTCGGCCTCGTTCTGGTCCATCGTGGCGCCGATGGCGCCGCCGGCCAGCGCGCCGATGCCGGCGCCGATCAGTGCGTTGCGGCGGTCGTTGCCACCGGCAAGCAGGCCAAGGCTGGCACCCGCCAGGGCGCCAAGGCCGGCGCCGGCCGCCGTGTTGGAAATCTTCTGGTCGCCTGTATACGGATCGGTGGTGGTGCAGGCGCTCACGAGCACAGCCGTCGCCACGACGACGAGCACAGTCTTTTTCATAGGATGGTCCCTCTCCAAGTCACGCCTTGCGGTGGCGCCAAATCAGCCTTTCCCGCGACTTGTACCATGAATTGCGGCGAAAAGCGGAACGGCAAAAGCGCCGTTCACGGCTTTTCCCGAGAGACCAATACCCGGTGGTGGCGCCGCATCGCCGTGCCGGAATGGTTTGGATAAACTACCAGAGGTTCTTGCCGTCTATGACAACCACTTCGACCTTGTCGAGATCGAAATCATCGAACAGCCGCGAGTTGACGCTGATCTTGGGATTGTCGAAATCCGGCTCGCCTGTCGACCAGTCCGGCGTTTCGGTAAAGGTGCCGCAGCCGCAGGTGGCGCAAAAACCGTGCTTTACGGTCTTCGACCCCCAACGATAGAAAGAGACGTTCTCCATCGGGCTGGTGAGCTTGAATTGCGAAGGCACGTAATAGGCCCAGAGCGAGCCGCGTTTCGAGCAGAAAGAACAGGTGCATTGCGTCACCGTCTGCGGTGCTTGCGAAACCTCGAACGTCGTCGCCTTGCAATGACAGCTTGCCTTGATGGTCATCAACGAACTCCTCCTGTCGCGCCACCCTGTGCGGCAAAGGCAGCATAAAGAGGTGCTCCTGACAACTGTCTGTCAGCAAGCATCACCCGGCGCTACCGCGACAGGCTGGTCTCAGCAAGCCCGTCCCGTCACACGCGACCAGGCGGACTTCGGAATGCGTTCCTATCGTCAATAAGAGCGCGGCGGCACGAACAGGCAGATTGTCCTGCCGGCGTCGAGCCCCCCCTGGTGCGCGCACCAATGGAACTCGCCGTCCGGGCTGTCCTTGACACGCTTGTCGGTCATTGGAACGACCTCACCCGTTCCGGCGATGACATAGCCCTCGGGTTTCTCCAGCACTTCGCCCGTATGGGTCGTGCGACAATCATAGTTGGCGCAGCATGCGAACGGATAACTCCAGCCTTGTGGCTTTGCCGCCGTGGGCGTGGCGTCATGCGCGAAGGCAGGTGCCGTCAGCATTGCCATCGCGCCGATCGCGAACAGGGAAAACAAAAGTCGGCCAGCCGGTTGAACGGCATTGGCCGATCTGAGTGTGGCAGCAGACATGGAAACGTTCCTTTCAAACGAGCATCAAGCGTTTCGCTTGCCCGTTCCCGGAACGTATCTTCCCAGTGGCCGGATCGTCGGGTCGCAGATATGCCGCGTCCGGCCATAAATGCTTTTTCTCTCCCAGCCCTTGGATGCTGGGCTGATTCCTTGGTCGGCGCAAGAACATGCATTCCCGACATCGTTCTACAGACGTCAGGCATCCGCTACCGCCGACGAGATGAGGCCAAGGTCAATTCCCGGCAAACGGGCGTCGAATAAACGGGATTGGCCCGCTGTGGTTCCAGCCTATTGCTGGTCGGAGCCGGCAATCACGTGCTCTTGATACTGCGGCAGGTCATCGGTGATGGTGAACCAGCCCGCCTTCGAACCGACGAAGATGTGCCCGGTTGGACGAATGGATGGATCGTCGACGAGCGTTCCCATGGCGACATGGACGTAGGCGCCGTCGCGCACGAGCGAATAAAGCAAGGAGCCGCACCGGCAGCAATGCGCGTTGTGGCCGCTTTGGTCGCCGAAGATCAGGAGTTTGTCCTCGCCTTCGGTGAGGACAAACTTTTCACGCTCGATACCGGCGAAAGGCTTGAATGCCGAACCGGTGGTGCGCCGGCAGTCCGAACAATGGCAATTCGCGGCATAGAGGAATTCGTCGGCCACCTCGTAGTGAACCGCGCCGCAAAAGCATTTTCCGGTGAGCTTGCTCGGCACTCTCTCCTCCATTGCTGTGGTGCGCAGGGGTATGTTCAGATGAGGCCAGGCCAGCCTCACCTGAATATGGGCATATCCTAGTCCAGGTCCGCCACGGCTTCGCCGGCACCGCCTTCGATGCGCTGCGACAACGAGGCTTCCATGAAATCGTCGAGGTCGCCATCGAGCACGCTCGACGGGCTGGTGCTCTCGACGCCGGTGCGGAGATCCTTCACCAACTGATAGGGCTGCAGCACATAGGAGCGGATCTGGTGGCCCCAGCCGATATCGCTCTTCGATGCTTCGGTGGCGTTTGCAACCGCCTCGCGCTTCTTCAGCTCTTCCTCGTAAAGGCGCGAGCGCAGCATCTCCCAGGCCTTGGCCTTGTTCTTGTGCTGCGAACGTTCGGCCTGGCAGGCGACCGCGATGCCAGTGGCCAGATGCGTGATGCGCACCGCCGAATCGGTGGTGTTGACGTGCTGGCCGCCCGAGCCGGACGAGCGATAAGTATCGATGCGGACGTCGGATTCGGAGACGTCGATCTCGATCGTGTCGTCGATGACCGGATAGACCCAGACGCTGGCGAAGGACGTATGCCGGCGCGCATTGCTGTCATAGGGCGAAATACGCACCAGGCGATGAACGCCCGATTCCGTCTTCATCCAGCCATAGGCGTTGTGGCCTTTGATCATCAACGTGGCGGACTTGATGCCGGCCTCTTCGCCGTCATGCATTTCCAGCACTTCGACTTTGAAACGGCGCCGCTCGGCCCAGCGCGTGTACATGCGCAGCAGCATCGAGGCCCAGTCCTGGCTTTCGGTGCCGCCGGCACCGGCATGGATTTCGAGATAGGTGTCGTTGGAGTCTGCTTCACCCGACAGCAGCGTCTCGACCTGGCGGGCCTTCGCTTCGCCTTGCATCGAGCGGATCGCGGCTTCCGCCTCGGCGATCACGCCCTCATCGCGCTCTTCCTCGCCGAGTTCGATCAGGCCGATATTGTCTTCCAGCGCCTGCGTCAGACCTTTCACCGAGGCGATGCCTTCTTCGAGGCTCTGGCGTTCGCGCATCAGCTTCTGCGCTTCCAGCGGCTCGTTCCAGAGGCTGGCGTCCTCGGCGCGCACATTGAGGTATTCAAGCCGCTTTATGGCTTGATCCCAGTCAAAGATGCCTCCTCAGCAGGGTTATCGCCTGCCTGATCTCGTCGACAATATTCTGCGTTTCCGCGCGCATGGCTGGCTGTTCTGTCCTGTTTGCTGAAATCGGTCGGCGCGATACATAGGCACGCCGCCGCCGGCTGTAAAGCAAAATGGGCCGGCCCAAGGC
>NZ_RZRP01000484.1:0-4815 GCF_003997795.1 Mesorhizobium sp. M7A.F.Ca.US.005.03.2.1
GGCCACACGCGCGAGATGCCGGGGCGAGGCCTGATACGCCCGCCGCCGCGAAAGGACGGCGGCCGCTGCCGGCCTGACCAGGCACCGCGTCAATCGTCTCAGCACGATTGCATCTGACGGCTGAGCTTGCCGCGCACGACCCTGGCAGTGCCGACCGCCACCATTTTTGCCGCTGTCTTGCCCCCCGGACCCGCCATGCGACCGGCGACGCCGACCGCGCCATTGACGGCGCCCATCGTCTTCATCTGCCCGACCGTCTCGTTCATCCGCGCCCGGCAGTCCCGCATTTTCCTGGTCGCCTCGACTGCAGCCAGGGCCTCGCCAAGGCCTGCCGGCGAGTCCGGGCCGGCCGCCAACTCCGCCAATTGCGCATGCTGGTCTGGCGTGATCGGCGGGCTGGCGGCCGTCTGGCTGCAGCCGGAGGCCAGCAGGCAGATCAGCATCGCGATCGGGCTGCCTCGCCCGGCACGTGCCGTGGCTGGAAAAATATCGCGATGTTCGGCCTCGAGGCTCCCGCCCGGAGTTGCTTTTCCGGCCACCCGTTTCCTGTTGCCCAACATCCTATTGCCCCACCGCCGGGCCGAGGATGAGGCTGCGGATTTTTGGCGTCAGCGGCCTGACGACGTCGGCGAAGGGATCGCCCTCAGTCCGCAAAATCATCAAGCCTTCGACCTCTTCGTCGATGGCGTCGATGGTCTCCGTCTTCTGTGCCTCGGTCAGCTCCCTCATGCCGGATATGGCATTTCTGAGCTTGGCGAAAATGGCATCGAGTTCCGCGACCGGCATCGTCGCCAGGAACCCGCGCATGGTCTCGCCAAGCGCGACCTTCCAGCTGTCGGCGGTGAAACCGGCTGTGCCGATCAAGCCCTTGTCCGCGGCATCGCGCTCGTACCAGTCGGCGGCGATCTCCTCGTCATAGGCGAACTGACCGAATTCGGGCTGCAAGGCCTCGATCAGGCCGACGACCGCCGACGCATCCCGCGCTGTCAGGGCCAAGGCCTGCGGGCTGTCGAAGATCATGCCGGCAAGTGCGAGCGCGCCGGCCAGCCGGCGCATGGCTGCGAAACGCCGCTCAGCCATAACAATCCTCCGCAATGCCGGCCCGGGCACTGCTCGTTGCCTGGGACTGCAGAACCGAGCCGCCGATCGAGGCGGCCTGGCCGGCAATGACCCCACCATTGCCAGCCAGACCGCCAAGACCCCCCGCCATCGACAGCACACCGCCGAGCAGAGCCGCATTGGTCTGCGCCTTCGCCGCCTTCTTGGCCGCATCGGCGCAGGCCGTTTCCGTCGTCGGTTCGTTCCGGGCCTTCTTGCTGCCGGCCGCGCTCGCGATCGATGCCGGCCTGTCGTCGACCTGGCCCGTTTGGCAGCCCGCCAGGGCAATGGTCAGGGCCAGGAAAATGCTCTTTTTCATGGTGCTGCTCATCATCGGGCAGCGCGCGGCGGCAGCTTGGCCTCGCGATGATCGGTCACTGCGTTGCCCAAGGCGATCGACAGCAGATAGACACGCGGATTGAACCCTGCCGCAGCCAGTGCCGACAGCGTCTTGAACAGTTGCAAATGAAACATCGTGCCCCCCTTTGGATTGCCGCCAATGCGGTTCCGGTTCCGGAATCGCGCCGCAAACTAGGGGCATAAAAGGGGGGCAGCTTGGACAGAACGGCACTGAAAGCGGCCAAAACGGCCCGGGATTGACGTTTTGCAGGCTCCGGCGCATATGACCGCGCTCTTGGGCATGGGGGGTGTCGATGACTGCGACGATGGGGACGTCAGCCTCATTCAGGCTGGCGACGGAGATGTTTCCGGAGCGGGATCGCGTCGAGATCACGCGTGAGGTTTACGGCCGCACGGTTCTGAGGGTGGACCTCGATCCGCTGGCGCCGGCGCAGATCGACATGCGGGTGCGCGCGTTGCCAGGCCTCGGCATCGCCACCGGCAGCTCATCGGAATTCCGGGTGCATCGTACGTCGTCGCTGATCGACAATGACGACTTCGTTCTTCTGGCGGCCCTCGACGGGGGCAGTGTGATGAAGCATCGCGGCCGCGAGGAGGCGGTCGGCAACGGCCAGGCGCTGATGATGAGCGGTGAAGAGGTTGGCCTCAACCTGATCGGCGCCGGCGGGTTTCGCTTCGTCAATCTGAGTTTTTCGCGCAAGCAGCTTTCGCCTCTGATCGGCGATCCGGCCGCGGTTCTTATGCGGCCCTTGCCGACCCAAAGCGGGGCGATGCGGCTGTTGCTCGACTATATCAGCTCGATCCAGGAGGTCGGAGACGAGTTGACTGCGGAGGCCTGCCACCTTGCGGCGGCGCATGTCTTCGACCTTGCCGCACTCGCCATGGGCGCGACCAGGGATGCGGCCCAGATCGCACGCGGCCGCGGCGTCAGCGTTGCCCGCTTGCGCGCCATCAAGGCCGATATCGTCGCGCATGGTGGCCACGTCGACCTGTCGGCGCAGGACGTCGCCGCCCGCCACGGACTGTCGGCCCGCTACGTCCGCAAGCTGTTCGAGAGCGATGGCACATCCTTGATTGATTTCATGATGACCCAACGGCTGGCGCGCGCGCATCGCATGCTCGGCGATCCTCGCCATGCCGGACGCAGCATCACCGCGATCGCCTACGAGGCCGGCTTCAACGACCTTTCCTATTTCAACCGGGCGTTCCGTCGCCGTTATGACGCCACACCCTCGGACGTGCGGGCCGCGGCTTGCAAGCACTGACGCCCGGCCGCCGGCCAGCGCTCCTGTGCCGGGCCATGCACGCGGCTGGACTCATTTGATCGCGTTTACTCGGCGGCCTTGGCCCCGGGATCGGCAAGCTTGTCGTCCCAGGTCACCGCCCGGTAGTCGAAACCATATTCCAGCGTCGGCTTGACGATGCGGAAATAGGGCGACAGGTCGAAATCGCGCGGCGTGTAGAGCGAGTGGTGGCGGATGTGCAGGATTTCCTTGCGCGAATAGTTCGACTGCGCCGAGGCGCGGCCGGGCGCACGGGTGATCTCGGGCAGGATCGGATAGCGGATCTGGCCATAGGCCTCGGCAATCAGCGTCGAGCAGATCGCCCGTGTCGGATCGCCGGAACCGAAGGCCAGCATGCGGCGGCGCCAGCGCACCGGCACCGGCGGTGTCGGGAAGAAAAAACGCAGCATGTCGAAAATGTTCTTGAGGTCGTATTTCAGGCCGAGCTTGCCGATCATGAAGGCGACGACCTTGTCGCGATCCTCCGGCGCCAGCCCACTCGCCCGGCAGATGCGGGTGTTGTAGGTGCGGTAGCGCGACAATGGAACGGCGACGCAGCCTTCGCCGATCGTGACCTCGATCAGGCGCGGCCGCTCCGAGCCGTCCGCCGGCGCGGGCAAGGCATCGCCGATATAGAAGGCCGCATGCGACCAGGTCGACTGGGTCAGGTACTTGATCGCCGCCGAGATCTTCTGGTTGCCCTCGATCAGCAGGATGTCGCCGGGCTCAAGCGTGCGACGCAGCGTTTCGGCATCGGAGGGGGTGTAGGGCTCGTAGCCGGACGATTCTTCCTGCAGCCGGCCGGCAAGCCAGCGGCCAAGTCGATCCAGAAGCGTGTCGCCGGGCTCGGTCATACTCCATGGCGATTAGCATGGGCGGGTAATGAGGGCTAGCGCACGCCTTTCTTCCCCCCGTCCGGACCGAGAGGAAGAGCGCCAAGTCATCCTACGATGCCGCGGCCTCTTCCGGCGGCGCAGCCAGATCGTCGCGCGCCTTGCGGGCCAGTTTGCGTGTCGAGCGTTTGGGACTGTCGCCGAACAGCTCGGCCGCCTCGGCAAGGCAGCTCTTCTTCAGCTGCTTTTCCGACCGCTTCAAAAGCTTGGCCAGAAGTTTCGTGTCCTCGGGCGGCCCGAGCAGCCGGTCGTCGGCCTCGAGCAGGGCGCGCATCACCAGCACATCGTGCAGGTCGCCCAGCCGCTCGCCCAGTTCGTCGACCGCCTTGCGCCTTGCCTTGATCGGTGTCGGCCACAGCCTGCCGAGCAGCGACAGATGCATGCCGTGGGTCTTGGCCGCCTTGCGCAGATCGTGGAAATCATCGGCCGCTCCCCGCGATTCGGCCTTGTCGAGCGCCTTCCTGGCGCGGCGCAACGTGACGCGGGCGCCTTCGGCAAGCACGTCGGCCGCCTGTTCCGGCTGGTCGGGCAAGGCCAGCGTGCCGATGCGGTGCAGGCCCTCCTCGCAGGCGGCGGTCGCCGCACCGATCGCCGCTTCGAGTCCTGTACCTTCGTGCAATTCATGCTGGCGCGCGATCAGCCTGTCGCGAACCGCGCCCAGCCCATCGTCGGCGCTCTCCTTGGGAAAGCTTGCCGCCAGGCGGTCGATGGTTTCGATCAGCGCTGTCGCCTCGCGCGGGCCGGCAAGCAGGGCCGCCACGTTGCGGTAGCACTGGTTTTCTGTCTCACAGAATGTTTCGTCACCGGAACGAACAAGCCGCAACAAGGCGCGAGCGCTCTTCAGCCGCTTGCGGCATTTGTGCAGCGCCTGTTCCGGCCGGCTCCGTGCGGCGTCAAGATGATGCAGCGCCTTGCCGATCTCCTCGGCAAGGATTCTCCTGACCTCGCCGGTCAGCGGCAGGCGCGGATCGATGCGAAAGCTCATGCGGCGATCTCCGGAATCCCACCAAGGGCGAGCGACGCGTTGTAGAATTTCTGCTCGCCGGTGACTTCACGGCCGAGCCAGTCGGGCAGCATTTCGTCCGGCACGTCCTCCGGCGTCTCAAGTTCGGCGACCACAAGTCCCGCAAGCGGTCCGCCAAAGACATCGACTTCGTAGAGATAGCCACGGTGCCTAACAT
>NZ_RZRP01000485.1:0-4813 GCF_003997795.1 Mesorhizobium sp. M7A.F.Ca.US.005.03.2.1
GCCTGTATGGAAAGCGTCCCAACCGAAAATTGCGGCTCCGGAAAATGCCCATGGCGACGTGCCACTGCATGGATACGCGCTGAGAGTTCCCCCAGATCGAACGGCTTGACCAAATAGTCGTCGGCTCCAGCGTTGAAGCCCTCGATGCGATGCGAAATCCGATCGCAGGCTGTCAGAATGATGACCGGTGCCGATTCAAGTTCCTTGATCAGCTCCCGCAGATAGTCGATCCCATTGCCGTCCGGCAGGTGAACGTCGAGCAAAATAAGGTCGTAGCCGACCACAGCTGCATAATCGCGCGCTTCGGACAGGTTCTTGGCCCAGTCGACCGCGTGGCCACCAGCCACCAAATGATCGTGCATAGCACTTCCAAGGTCCTTATCGTCTTCAGTGAGCAGTATTCGCATCATGCTGCCGAGCTCCGGTATGAGGGCAAGGCTCCCATCTTATTGGTCGAAGCTGACAATAGGCTGAACCGGCGGCAGCGAATTATTTGGGGAGCTTTCAGGCTGCTGTCAGCTACAACTTGCAAGAAAGGGGTCGTTAACAAAGCCAAACGAAGAGCCCCTATGAAACCCGTCCTGAACTCGGCACTTTTGCTCAATGTGACCCCCGGCGGCTGCATCAGCAAATTGATTTGGGAAACAGGCGCGCCGGTTCTAATGACCGACGCAGGCCGAGGTCTGGAGCTGGACCAGCGAACGGCGTCTTCGGTTTTTCAGGCAACAGCCACATGGAAGAATATGATTGGCTCGACCATGCGCCGAGCTTTGTCGAACGGATTGGTCGCGGGCGCACTACCACAGATTATGGCAGGTTTACGCCCTGGCCTTGACACCCGGGGTGATCGTCACCGGCGGAGCCGCGGCGTACTGATCGGATATCTAACGTCGCTGAGTCTCTCGTCGGTGCAGTGGATCTCTCGGCTTAGCCATCATGCAAAAAACGACGGTTCCGCGACACCACTTTTCAGGTCCGTGACACAGGCTTTGTGAGCCGATCTGTTGTTCTTACCCCAGGCTAATGGCTGAACAGCTCTGTCGCCGGCTCGATGCGCCAGATGGCGCGATGTTTTGAACCCTTTCACGAGGCGACGGCAGCAGCCGACCGGCTCTCCTATCGCGGCTCCCGCGATCCACACACCCAACAAGGGAATCTACCATGGTAATGAAGGCACCGGTTGCCGACGCTAGGAATGGGTCGGTAGTAGATCGGCTGGTCGGCATCGACCTCGCTCGGGGCCTGGCTGTCTTCGGGATGTATGCCGCCCATCTCGGTCCCGACCCCGGCGAAGGAGGACTAGTCGGGTTTCTGATGGAACTAACCCATGGGCGGCCGTCGGCCCTGTTTGCCGTATTGGCCGGTTTTTCAATCCTCCTGATTACAGGTCGCAAGGCGCCGAAGTCGGGGATAGCCGGTAGACAGGCCATCGCCAGAGTCGCAATTCGTGCCCTTGTTTTGCTCGCGCTTGGCTCAATCCTGGGCTGCCTCGGTACCCAGGTCGAAGTCATCCTAGAATACTACGGAATTTGCTTCTTGTTGGTATTGCCGCTCCATCGGCTCAGCGCATATCAGCTGGGCTTGATCGCTGCCGCTACGGCATTAGTTCTCCCGCAAGTCCGTTCCTCCCTTCTGTCGGTTGCCCCCAACCTCCTCGACCCGGTCTTCAACCTCATGGTCAACGGCTACTATCCCGCGGTGACCTGGGTTCCTTTCCTCATCGCTGGCATGGCCATCGCGCGCCTTAATCTTAATACGCTAGCAGCGCATTGGCGCCTTGGTCTGGCGGGGGTCGCGCTGGCCGTGTTGGGCCATGGGGGATCCTTGCTCGCGCTGAGTTCCCGCGCTTTGACTGAAACCTCCTTGTGGTGGTCTGACGTTGACGGCGCTTTTGAGCCTTCCAAGTCGTCATTTATAGTCAAGTCGTCATGGATAGCCGCACCTCATAGCGAAACGACGCTTTCGATCGTGGGCAGCACCGGTTGCGCAATGATCATCTTGGCGGCTTGCATGCTCGCTGTGGATGCGCTCCCGCGTCTGCGAAAGCTGGTCTGGCCAATAATCGCAGTCGGCTCGATGTCTTTGACGGCCTATGTGCTGCACATTGCGGGAATAGCCTATCTTATGAAGATAAACATTTTCAAAGACGAGAGCCTGTCCACGCTCTTTGGCTTCGTTGTGGTTATCAGCACTTTTGCGGTGCTTTGGCTGCGCATCTTCCAGCGAGGACCGATGGAAGTGCTGATGGGTAGGGTCGCAGATCTCGCGCGTCACATCCGCTGAGCACCGCCGCGCCCCGGCCTCCCGATCACATTACGGACAAGGTGGGGCTTTGTCCAAAGCTTGTTCGCGGCAGGGGAGGGTACTTCCTCCCAGCCTGCCGCCTTGTTGATGGAAGCTAAAACGGTCGCGCAGGCGCTAGAGTTGCATCGGCATAATCAGCTTAAACTCGCGAAGTTAAACCCGCGGTTGGTCTATCTCGGCCCGCCTCACCTGAAAGGCTAAGGTATCCGTTTCGGTCAAGGGTTTTAGGGGCCATTTTCGCTGCGCCTTGAGGAGAGCGTTTGCTAGGATGAGGAGCTTTCGCAACAAGATGATGACCTTTGCGGGTTTGCCTGCCGCCTTTAGCGCCTGGTATTTTGCCTTGAGGTCGGGGTTGAAGCGCAGGGCGAAGGGCCGGGCATGTAGAGGGCCTGGCGAACATTGGCCCGGCCGCCCCGGATGAAGGCGCGGCCGCTCCATTTTGCCGAGGCCGGCGAGGCTTGCGGCCTTTGGTTCCGAGTTCCGGCATGTCGATGGTGAGTGTGCAGGCGGTGGCATCCGATGCGCCATATGCTGGTCAGGATTTCGCGGCGCTGGACAGCGTCGGGATCGGCTTTCATGAGGGTAAGCATCGTCTGATCGATATCGCTGAGTTCACGTGGATCTGCTTCCAGCCACTCGTTGTTGTGGCGCCTGAGCAAGGCAAGCGGTCAAGGTCTGGCTCTGGTGCTGGCTGCGGTGCGATCCCCGCACGGGCCAGGTGCCGATCGTGTCGACGATCCACCTCGCCGCGACCAGAGAGCTGCTACTCTCTTCCGCTGTTCATTCTGGCCTCTTCGCAATGAATGTCATAAAATCACCTGTCGCAATTAATGGTTTTTGATTTGGCTCCTACAGCTGGCAGATATCGCCGAGAGTTCCGCAGAGAGCGTCGAAAGTTTTGGCCGCCTTCTTCCGCAGCCGCGCCTTGAGTTTTGAGCAGACCTGTCTTGATCGGGTTGAGATCGGGCGAGCATGGCGGCAGGATCAGGAGCCAGTGCCCCTTTGGCCAACCAGTGGGCGGCGCGTACCTTGCCGACAATCTGGGGTTCCGAACCCGACAGTTGGTTTTCAACCCGACAGTGGCCCGCCTCAGAGCAGGCTACCGCCCTTCGGAGCAGGCAGAAGCTAATCGAGGTTCGCGGGTTCCGGTTTGAATGTGCAGGTCGCTGCGCGCCTGATCTTTCGGTCTGGCGGCACATGACAAAAACTCTCATTTTGGCCGACGATACCCGGTCAGGAGCGGGTATCGCAGTCGAGAAGCGACCCGAGCACGTCCACAAGATGTGCCGAGTTTGCAAGGTGTGTCATTGTTTCTGTCAACGTTCGAGCGACAGCGCACGACGAAACGTCTGGCATACGCCTCGTCTGGCACGCGCCTCGCATATGTTGCAGTTGCTGCTGGAGATCAGGCGATCGAGTGGGCCTTGCAATTTTCCGATTTTGATGCGCCTAAAGTCTCGTGTACAAATCAGGCTGGCGTGAATGGCCTGCCTAAGTTGCGACTTATTACAAAGGAATGGATATGGCGACTGGAACGGTGAAGTGGTTCAACAGCACGAAGGGTTTTGGTTTTATTCAGCCTGACAACGGCGGTCAGGATGTCTTTGTCCACATTTCCGCTGTTGAACGAGCGGGCCTGTCGACCCTTAATGAGGGCCAGAAGATCAACTACGAGGTGGAACAGGATCGCCGCACGGGAAAGTCCTCTGCAGGCAGCCTCAGCAAGGCTGGCTAACGGTCCGGGAAAGCCTTGGCAAGGTTCGTCATCGCCGGAACGCATTGACGGCTCGAAACCCGGGCCGGAGCATGCAAGTTAATGCCGCGGCAGGGATTGCTGGAGCCATCATGAATTACTCTGGAAATGAGGCTCTTGGACGGGAAAGGCGGGGCTCATCCCCGCCCTTTGATTCCGCGCAGATTGGGCCAACGGCTGCTGCGCGTCCGAACGACTGTTGATACGGATTTAGGCTGCGACCTTCTTGCGGGTCCGTTTCGCCGGCGCCGTGGCTGGGGCTTCCGGCTCTTTCGGTTTGCGGCCGAGTCCCATGGTCTTGGCCAAGGCGGAGCGCGCAGCGGCGTAATTCGGCGCCACCATGGGATAATCCGACGGCAGACCCCATTTGGCGCGATATTCGTCTGGGGTCAGACCATAGTGCGTCGCCAGATGGCGCTTTAGCGATTTGAATTTCTTGCCGTCTTCAAGGCTAATGATGTAGTCCGGTTCGATCGACTTTTTGATCGGGACAGCAGGTTTTTTTACAGGCACAGGCTCTTCTGCCGGTATGAGTCCAGCCGTGCCGTTTAGAGCCCCGTGCACTTGGGCGATCAGGGCAGGAAGCTCCCCCGCCGGGACGGGGTTGTTGGAGACGTAGGCTGATACAACATCGGCAGTGAGCTCGATGAGGATGTCGGTCTTGTGGGGTTCTTCTGTCATAAACTTCTCCGGGCAGCTTGAAACACAGTTGGGCGAAGTGTCGCTTCATAGTGGCGGTTGTCGCTGCAAAAAAAA
>NZ_RZRP01000486.1:0-4803 GCF_003997795.1 Mesorhizobium sp. M7A.F.Ca.US.005.03.2.1
GTTCCGGCAAGCAGCGGCTTCAGGCCGGGCATGGCGGCGGCGCGGATCTTGTCGTCGAGCACCAGGGCCACCTTGCGGCTGCGCGCCGGCCCCTCATCCCTGAGCGGCTCGATCAGATCGAGTTCGGCCGGAATGCCGTTCAGCAACGCCTTGGCGGAGATCACCGCCTTCTCGGGGTCGACCGTGATCGAACCGTCGGCATCCGTCACGACCTGTCCTTCGAAGGGCTTGGCCAGGGACATGCCGGTGTAGTCGAGCGACACCAGCCAATCGAGCTTCGAGGAGTCGACGCCGGACTGCAGCGGAATATCCGCCTTGACGTGACCGGTGACGCTGCCCGACAGGTCCTCCGGCAGAATGCCGACATGGCGCATGGCGTTGATCGGCTCGTAGGATGCGAGTTCGGCAACGGCGGATGCGTCGCCGTCGACATCGATGTCGAGCGCGCCGACGACCGGCGGGCGGTTCGCCGCCTTGACCGTCAGCGTGCCGTTGCTGGCCGCCACGGTGCGGCCGCTGGGCATGTAGACGGTGCCCGAGGAGAGCGAGATATCGACATCGTTGCCGTGGAAACCGACGACGCCGACCGCGTCGCGTATCGGCGGGATGCGGCCGGCGGTGTCGAATCGCGATCCCTCGATCTGGAAGCGGCCGAACACCTCATCGGCCGAAAGCGGCACGCCGTTGCCGAGCCGGCCCGGCACCACCTGGAACTGAAGGTTGGCGTCGACGACACGGCCGCCGAACAGATTGGCCAGCACCCAGAGCCGGGCATTGCGCGCCGAAAACCACGGCCATAGCTGCTTGACGTGAGAGACCTGCATGTCGTGGATGTTGAACGCCAGATTGATCCCCGGCACTTTGCCGTCGACGAACGCCACGGCGGCGGTGCCAAGCACCTCGCCGGAGCCGGCGGACCGAAGCGCGATCTGCTCTGCGACCAGTTTGTGGCTCACCGTGTTGTAGACACCGGCGATCCGGGCGAGGAAGGTGAGCGCCGGCTCGGGCGACTCCGAAGGCGCAAGCGACGATCCGTCGCTGGTCAGGTCGTAGCGATAGGAGGGCTCTTCACCCACCGCTCCGCTTGCCGGCTTCGGCCCGATCGAACCGGCGAAATCGAATGTCGAGCGGCCGGTCTTCAGCAGCAATCTGTCGACCTGGACCTTGTTGCTGCCAGCAACCAGCGTCGCATTGATATCGACGTCCGCCGCCAGCAATCCTCGCGTGCCGAGCTCGAGGACAGAGCCCGTCGATGACAAAGCGGCCGTCAGCCGCGCTGCGTTCACGCCGAACCCTTCCGATCCCGTCAGCTTCAACGCGACGGGTCCCAACTTGCCGGCCGCGGCCGCGCCGGTGTCGTCCAGATCGACGCTCGCATCCAGCGCCGTGACCCGGTGCGCCGCGATATCACGGGTGGCGGTAGCGGCAACCGTAAGCGTCCTGCCGTCGATGTCTGCCTTCGAGGAAAACTGCATGCCGCCCGGTCCCGACTGCACGACGGTGGCGTCGGTGATCTTGACGAGCTTGATCGCTCCGGTTTCGGGCAGCACGAATTCGACATTGCGAAGATCGATGCGACGCAGCGAATCCTCCCGCACGGCATCGAGTGCGTGGTTGATGTTTCCGAACACCGCGGCGGACAGCTTCTCCGGATCGATGAGGCCGTCCGCATTGCGCAGGCCGGCGGTCCAGTCGCCGCCTGACGGCATCGCCGCCACGACGATGCGGGCATCCGAGATCCTGGCGCTGGTCAGCCGCACATCTCCCCACAGCAGCGGGAACAGACGCACGCCGAAGCGCACGCGGCCGGCATCGGCCATCGGCTTGCCGTCTGATGTCTTCAAGCTGACGTCGCTGACCTGAAGCGCGATGAAACTCGAACCGTCGAGCGTGATGCGGGCAGGCCCGACCGCGACATTGACATCGACGCCCGCCAGTTTCTCAAGCGCCGTTTCCGCCTCGGCGCGAAGCCGGTCGGCTCCGATGCCGGAGGCGCCAACCAGATAAACGAGCACGGCGGCCAGCAGCACGAAAGCGACCAGACCGGCGAACAGTCGCGACAGGATGCGAAAACCGCGTCCGATCGACGCCTGACCAAGCGGCGGCACACGGCAGGCGGACGGAAAGGTCCCCAGGTCGGTGATCTCATCACGCCTGAACCGGATCTTCTCGTGCTGCGGTCGCTCCTGATCCACGCAATTTTCCGTTGTACGAACTCGATCGTGGACGAATCCCCGTCCGACACTATATCGGTGTGGCTTCGCGCGTAACCTCAAACAAGGGCATCGGTATGGCTGACCTCGACGTAGGCGATCTTGCGCCGCAATTTGACCTGCCGCGGGACGGCGGCGGATCGGTCAGCCTTGCCGCATCGTCCGGCAAGCCCATCGTGCTCTATTTCTATCCGCAGGACGACACAACAAGCTGCACGCAGGAGGCGATCAGCTTCTCGCAGTTGAAGCCGGAGTTCGAGAAGGCCGGCGCCGTGGTGATCGGCCTGTCGCCCGACCCCGTCAAGAAGCACGACAAGTTCAAGTCGAAATACAATCTCACCATCGACCTCGCCGCCGACGAGGAGCGCAAGGTGATCGAGGCCTACCATCTGTGGGTCGAGAAATCGATGTATGGCCGCAAGTATATGGGCGTCGAGCGCGCGACGTTCCTGATCGGCCGCGACGGGCGGATCGCCAGGATCTGGCGCAAGGTCCGCGTCAAGGGCCATGCCGAAGAGGTGCTCGAGGCCGTTCGAGCGCTTTGAGGTTTGCCGGCGAGGCTGGCCCAGGTTCCCTTGCAACCTTACGCACGCCTGGCGGGCAATCGCTGCGAGCAAGCTATCGCTGCAAGCCTTTGTTAACCCTAATAATGTGTAATCAAGCTGTCGTGGTGTCGTAAACGAAAGCTTGGTCCCGTGAACGCAACCGGTCAGTCCGCAGTCTTCGGCAAGCGTAAGGAGCCCCATACGGTCATCATCGCCCGGGGCAACGAGATCAGGCATTTTACGATCCGACCGTGGCTGGCGGCCTTTATCGGCTCGGCGCTGGCCGCCATTGCCGTCGGCTACCTCATGGCCACCTCCTATCTCGTGCTGCGCGACGATTTGATCGGCGCCACAACGGCGCGTCAGGCGCGCATGCAGCAAGCCTATGAAGATCGCATTTCGGCGCTTCGCGCCCAGGTCGACCGCATCACCAGCCGCCAGTTGCTCGACCAGCAGCTGATGGAAACCAAGGTCAGCGAACTGCTTGAACGCCAGAGCCAGTTGAGCCAGCGTCATGGCCGCCTTGGTCCGCTGCTCGAACGCGCCGAGAGCGAAGTCGGCGCAGCGCCGGCCGAAGATCCGGCAGCGGCTGCGAAGCCGGACAAACGCGCCGAAGCGACCGGCAGCATCAAGGAGCCCGCGCGGAATTATGCGGTCGCCAGCCTGAGCGCCGATCTCGGCGCCGGCGACACAAGGCCGTTCTCGCTGTGGTCAACCCGCTCCGATCCGCTGCCCAATGATTCAGCCGCCGATCGTGCCGACAAGCTCTTCGTCTCGATCAACCAGTCGTTGAAATCCATCGAGAGCGATCAACTGACCCGCATCAGCACGCTTGCCGACAATGCCTATAAGAGCGCCGATGCCATCACCCAGGCGCTCGAGGCGGCCGGACTGCCCGTCGACAGCGACTTCGGCAAGGGCGACAGCGACGTCGGCGGACCGCTGATCCCGCTCGACAGTTCGATGATGTTCGACAGCAAGGTCAAGGAGCTGGACGAAGCGCTGGACGCGCTCGACCATCTCAAGAAAGAAGCGCGCCAGCTGCCGCTGACCAACCCCGCGCCGGGCCACTCCGTCACCAGCCCGTTCGGCGTGCGCACCGACCCGATCCTCGGCACCGCGGCACTGCATTCCGGCATGGATTTCAGGGCGCCGATCGGCATGGCCGCAAAGGTCACGGCGCCCGGCACCGTCACCAAGGCCGGCTGGAACGGCGGCTATGGCCGCATGGTTGAAGTCGACCATGGCAATGGTTTTGCGACACGTTACGGGCATCTCAGCGAGATCGACGTGACCGTCGGCGAGAAACTGGACGCCGGCGCCGTCATCGGCAAGACCGGCAGCAGCGGCCGCTCGACCGGCCCGCATCTGCACTACGAAGTTCGCCACAATGGCGAAGCGATCGATCCCTTGCGCTTCCTCACGGTCGGCAAGAAGGTCGCCCAGTATCTGTAAGCGATCCCAGGCTCCTGCCCCATGCGCCGATGACCATCATGATGGCTGACTAAGGCGCTCCCGTCGACAGAAACGCCGTCGCTGCCGCAACCAGGGTGGTCGCGCCGACCTTCAACGCGGCCTCGTCGACACGAAACCGGGCGTGATGGAGCGGAAAGACCGATCCGATCTCCTCGTTCCGGATTCCCAGCCGAAAATAGACCGAAGGACGTTTCTCGCTGTAGTAGCCAAAGTCGTCCGCGATCGTCCATCCGGGCGTGTTGAGGACGTTGTCGGCACCGATGCAGGCCTTGGCGCTGGCGGCAATCAGCTCTGTCATCTCGACATCGTTGACGACGCCGGGTTCGCCCTTGTGGATGTCGACCTCGACACGCGCGCCGTGGCTCGTCGCCATACCCTCGGCTATCGTACGAACGCGGTGCCAGGCCCGCTCGCGGGTTGCATCGCTGCCGCTGCGGATGGTGCCTTTCAACGTGACCCTGCCGGCGGTGACATTATATGCGTTGCCGCCATTGATGGCCGTGACGGAAATCACCAGCGGATCGTACGGATCGGTCTCGCGCGAAACGATCTTCTGCAATTCGCTCACC
>NZ_RZRP01000487.1:0-4780 GCF_003997795.1 Mesorhizobium sp. M7A.F.Ca.US.005.03.2.1
CCGCTGATGACCGAGCGCGACGCGCCGGTGGTCAAGGCGGTTGCGCAAGGCATCATGGCGATCTTCGACCGCGAACCCGATTATGTCATTTCGCCCGGCACCTATGACCAGAAGCATATAGCTCGCATCGGCCATATCTATGATTGCATCGCTTATGGGCCTGGCATTCTCGACCTCGCCCACCGGCCGGACGAATGGGTCGGCATATCGGACATGGTGGAATCGGCCAAGGTGATGGCGATAGGGCTCAACGTGCTGCTGCGCGGCACAGCCACGGGATAAGGTGCGCACCGCGACAAGCTTCGACTGCCGATGCGGTCGCCAGGATAAAAACATTCCCGGCCACGCCAAGGGGCAGAACGAAACGCAATTTACTCCGTGGCGAAATCACGCTTCTATCACTCGGGTTCGAGCACGTGTCTGAACGCATGGGGAGTTGCACGATGAAATTGTGGATAACCATTCTGGCGGCCGCGGTGCTGTCGCTGGCCGCCGGCACCTCTGCGTTCGCCGCGCGAACCGACCTGGTCATCGGCATTCCGCTCGAACCCCCGCATCTCGATCCGACCGCCGGTGCCGCCGCAGCGATCGACGAGGTTCTCTATGCCAATGTGTTCGAAGGCCTGACGCGCATCGGGCCGAATGGCGAGGTGCTGCCGGATCTGGCCGAAAGCTGGACCATTTCCGATGACGGCAAGGTCTACACCTTCAAGCTGCACACCGGCGTGAAATTCCATGACGGCACCGACTTCGATGCCGCCGACGTGAAATTCTCGCTCGATCGTGCCCGCGCCGACAATTCGGTCAACGCGCAAAAGGTGCTGTTCGCCGCCATCGACACGGTCGACGTGGTCGACCCGGCAACCGTCAAGGTCACGCTGAAGAACCCGCAGGGCTCGTTCCTCTACAATATGGGCTGGGGCGACGCGGTGATCGTGGCGCCGGAATCTGCCGACACCAACAAGGAAAAACCGATTGGCACCGGCCCGTTCAAGTTCCAGAGCTGGGCCAAGGGATCGTCGATCACGCTGGTCAAATCGGACAATTACTGGGGCACGCCGGCGTCGCTCGACAAGGCCGAGTTTCGCATCGTGCCGGATGCCGCGGCCTATGTGCCGGCGCTGCTCTCGGGCGACATCCAGGCTTTCCCGTTCTTCGATGCCGACAGCGTCGCCCAGGTCAAGGACGACCCGCGCTTCAAGGTGGTGATCGGCGCGACCGAGGGTGAGACCATCCTGTCGATCAACAACAAGAAGCCGCCTTTCGACAAGCTGCAGGTGAGGCAGGCGATCTCTTACGCGCTCGACCGCAAGGCCATCATCGACGGCGCCTCGGCCGGCCTCGGCCAGCCGATCGGCTCGCATATGTCGCCGGCCAACAAGGACTATGTCGACCTCACCGGCCGCTACCCGCATGATGTCGCCAAGGCCAAGGAATTGCTGAAAGAGGCAGGCCTCGAGAACGGCTTCAAGGCGACGCTGAAACTGCCGCCGCCCACCTATGCCCGTCTCGGTGGCGAAATCATCGCCTCGCAGCTTCGCGACGTTGGCATCGATCTGGAAATCATTCCGGTCGAATGGGCACAGTGGCTGGACCAGGTGTTCACCAAGAAGGATTACGACCTGACGATCGTCTCCCACACCGAGCCCAACGACATCGATATCTATTCGCGCAAGGATTATTACTTCAACTACGACAACCCGGCCTTCGACAAGGTGATTGCCGATCTCGGCGTCACCTCCGACGAAGCCAAGCGCAAGGAATTGCTGGGGCAAGCGCAGAAGATCCTGGCCGACGATGCGGTGGTCGGCTTCCTCTATGAATTGCCGAAGATCGGCGTCTGGGACGCCAACCTGCAAGGGCTGTGGGAAAACGCCCCGATCCAGGCCAATGATTTGACCAAGGTGAAGTGGAGCGAGTGATCCCTCACCTTCCATGACCGCCTACCTCCTAAAACGCCTCGCCATCGCCATCGCCACGCTGGTGCTGGCTTCCATGGTGGTGTTCGCCGTCCTGGAGATCCTGCCCGGCGATCCGGCGCGGCTAATGCTGGGCATGAATGCCAGTGCCGACCAGGTCGAGTTGCTGCGCAACCAGATGGGCCTCAACGCGCCGCTGGCTTGGCGCTATCTGCACTGGACGGGCGGCCTGCTCAGCCTCGATTTCGGCCGCTCCTACACCTATTCGGTGCCGGTCATCGATCTGGTGCGCGAGCGGCTGGCCGTCTCGCTGCCGCTGGCGCTGATTGCGCTTGCGCTCTCCACCCTCATCGCGATTCCCGTCGGCCTGTTTTCCGCCAGCCGGCGTGGACGGGCCGGTGATACGATTTCCATGGGCGCCGCACAGCTTGGCGTCGCCGTGCCCAATTTCTGGTTCGCGCTGATGCTGATCTATGTCTTCGCCGTCTGGCTGCGGCTGGTTCCTGCTGGCGGCTTTCCCGGCTGGAGTGCCGGCGTCTGGCCAGCCTTGAAGTCGCTGCTGCTGCCGGCGTTGGCGCTTGCCTTGCCGCAAGCCGCGATTCTGGCGCGCGTCACCCGCTCGGCGCTGATCGAGGTGCTGAACGAGGACTATATCCGTACCGCCCGCGCCAAGGGTCTGCCCTACCGAGCTGTGCTGTGGCGGCACGCGTTGCGCAACGCCATGATTCCGGTGCTGACCATTCTGGGCCTGCAGTTCGCCTTCCTGCTTGCCGGCACCATCATCATCGAGAATGTTTTCTATCTGCCCGGCCTCGGCCGGCTGGTGTTCCAGGCCATCACCCAGCGCGACCTGATCGTCGTCGAAAGCGTCGTCATGCTGCTGGTCGCCGCCGTCATCGCCGTCAATCTGCTGGTCGACCTTTCCTATGCGGTCGTCGATCCGCGCCTGAGAAGCCGGCAATGACACTGCACATCGACATATCAGAAGAGACGTTCGGCAGCATCCTGAGCAAGGCGTTCGGGAATACCGCCTTCGTTGCCGGTTTCGTCATCACCCTGCTGATCCTGGCAATGGCTGTCGTCTCCTATGCCTGGACGCCCTATGACGTCACGAAACTGGTGATATCGGATAAGACGCAAGCGCCCTCGCTGGCGCACTGGTTCGGCACCGACCATTTCGGCCGCGACATCCTGTCGATGGTCATGGTCGGCGCCCGCAATTCGATTGCCGTGGCGCTGGTCGCGGTCGGCATCGGCATGGGGGTCGGCGTGCCGCTCGGCGCCTTTGCCGCGGCACGCGGCGGCCTCGTCGACGAGGCGCTGATGCGGCTGAACGACCTCGTCTTCGCCTTCCCGGCTTTGCTGTCGGCGATCATGATCACCGCCATCTTCGGACCGGGCGCCGTCAACGCCATCATCGCCATCGGCATCTTCAACATCCCGGTCTTTGCGCGCGTCGCCCGGGCCGGCGCGCTGGCGATCTGGCCGCGCGAGTTCATTCTCGCCGCACGCGCCGCCGGCAAGAGCAGCACGCAGATCACAATCGAACATGTGCTGCCCAACATCGCCACGCTGCTTCTGGTGCAAGGCACCATCCAGTTCGCTCTGGGCATCCTGGCCGAGGCCGGGCTTTCCTATCTCGGCCTGGGTGCGCAACCGCCAATGCCGAGCTGGGGCCGCATGCTGTTCGACGCGCAGACCCGCATGGTGGTGGCGCCATGGATGGCGATCTTTCCGGGCATGGCGATCGTTGTCGCCGTGCTGGGGCTGAACCTCCTGGGCGACGGCATCGCCGACATCCTCGATCCGAAATCGCGGCGGCAGCGATGAGCCTGCTCGACATCGAGAACCTGTCGCTGACCATCGGCGACACGCAGATCCTCAAGGGTGTGGAGCTTTCCGTCGCGGCCGGTGAGGTGATGGGGCTGGTCGGCGAATCCGGTTCCGGCAAATCGATGACCGCGCTGACGGTGATGCAGCTTCTGCCCCATGCCGCGCGCGCCAGCGGACGTGTCACATTCGACGGCATCGACATCCTGGCAGCAACCGAGGACCAGATGTGCGCGCTGCGCGGCGACGACATCGGCATGGTGTTCCAGGAGCCGATGACGGCGCTCAATCCGGTCAAGACCATCGGCGAACAGGTTGCCGAAGGCATACGCTGGCACACCAGGGCCAGCCGCGCCGAGGCCGAAGACCGGGCGCGAAAAATGCTCGACCGTGTCGGCTTGCCCGAAGCGAAATTCCCGCTGTCGCGCTATCCGCACGAACTGTCGGGCGGCCAGCGCCAGCGCGTCGTCATCGCCATCGCCTGTGCGCTGAAGCCGAAGCTGCTGATCGCCGACGAACCGACGACGGCGCTCGACGTGGTGCTGCAGGCACAAATCCTTGATCTGTTGCGCGACCTCGTCGCGGAGAGCCGCATGGGCCTGCTTCTTATCTCGCATGACCTCGCCGTGGTGACCGAGATGGCTGACCGCATCACCATCCTGCGCCGCGGCGAGGTGATGGAAGCCGGCGACACCGCACGCACGCTATCCGAACAGCTCCACCCCTACACGCGCCAGTTGGCGCAGGCCTCGATGCATGTGCCGGCGCGCGCCAGGCTCCATGGCATCGAGACGGGCCGCCCTTTGCTTCAGATCGAGGGCGTGACCCGCGACTATCCCGGCCGGCGCACTTCGATGTTCAAGCGCGCGCCTGGTATCCGCGCCGTCGACGACGTCTCGCTGTCGATGGCGCCGAGTCAGTCAGTGGCACTGGTTGGTCGCTCCGGCTGCGGCAAGTCGACGCTCGCCCGCATGATCCTGGCGCTGGATCGGCCGACATCGGGCTCGATCCGGTTCCGCGGCGGGACCATA
>NZ_RZRP01000488.1:0-4780 GCF_003997795.1 Mesorhizobium sp. M7A.F.Ca.US.005.03.2.1
GTAATCGCCGGTGTCGGGATCCAGCCCTTCCACCCAGGCGATCTCCACGAGGCGACGCCCAGCGCCCCGGCCAGCAAGGACCGCGATGAGGTCGATGGTTTCGGCAATGAGCGCGCGTGGGACCACGACGACGGCCTCCTGAATGAGCTGCTCGAGACGGCGCAGTGTGCCAAGGGCGGAACTGGCATGGATGGTGCCGATGCCGCCGGGGTGGCCGGTGCCCCAGGCTTTCAGCAGATCAAGTGCCTCGGCGCCGCGCACTTCGCCAATCGGGATGCGGTCGGGGCGAAGCCGCAACGACGACTTCACCAGATCGGACAGGGAGGCGAGACCGTCCTTTGTGCGCAACGCAACCAGATTTGGCGCGGCACACTGCAGTTCGCGCGTGTCCTCGATCAACACGACGCGGTCAGCGGTTTTAGCCACCTCCGCCAACAGCGCGTTGACCAGAGTCGTCTTGCCGGTCGACGTTCCGCCTGCGACCAGCACGTTTTTCCTTCTTTCGACGGCAAGCCGCAGCACCTCAGCCTGGCACCCAGTCATGATGCCGGCGGTGACGTAATCCTCGAGCGCGAACACGGCGACGGCGGGCTTTCGAATTGCGAACGTTGGTGCCGCGACGACAGGCGGCAGCAGGCCCTCGAAACGTTCGCCGGTTCCGGGCAGTTCGGCCGACACGCGCGGCGCACCCGCATGCACTTCGGCGCCGACATGGTGGGCGACCAGGCGGATGATGCGCTCGCCGTCGGCCGCGACCAGCAGTTCATCGGTGGCGCAGAGCCCTTCCCTCAGCCGGTCGACCCAGAGGCGTCCGTCCGGGTTCAGCATCACCTCGACGATATCAGGAGCTTCGAGGAAGCGGGCTATGGCCGGCCCAAGCGCCGTGCGCAGCATACGCGCGCCGCGCGACACCGCTTCCCTGCCAGAATGATGACTGCCTGCCACGATGATCCCCGTTCACTGCGGCGAGCCTGCTCGTGCCGCGGTCGGGGATGATTAGAAGAGGCATGAACAGTAGCCTTGCAACAGGCAAAACGGTCCATCGCAACGCGGCGTGCAGAGACTTGCGGAATGCGGTGCGGCGATCTCGCCAGCTTGCCGCCACTATCTATCCCAACGGGGAATCGTCCGCGTCGGCCGGCGACGCCGGCGGGACATCATCAGCGATTTCCTGTCTGAGCTTTGGTCCCTTGCTCAGCCTGCGGCCAAGCGCGTCAACGAACGCGTCGTACCGCTGCAGGCCTTTCGCGCGGGCTTCGGCCTGCGCGGATTCCGGCAATGCCGGGGTCGAGTTGAGCCAGAAGCGGACGAACAGCGCCAATGTTTCGATGGCAATGCCGACATCGCGCTCGACTCGCTGTACCCGCCGGTCGATCTGGTCGAGGCGCCTGGTGACAGCTGCCTCCTTCCGCTCCTCGGCATCCGGTGACAGGAACGAGGCGATCGCGGCCTCGGCGATCAGCGACAGCGACACATCGCGGCGTGCCGAATAGTCGGCAAGCGCGTTCATGACGTCGGGATCGAGATAGGCCGAAAGCCGTCGTTTCTTCGCGTCCTTCACGTTCAAAGCCCGATGCCGTCATCGGGATCGAGGGCGGCCTGCCGCGCAGCACGCCGCATGGCCTGATCGACCGCGCGTCGACGCAGCGCGTCATCATCGAGTTCGTCGCGGTCCAGCTCGAACTCGTCGTTGTGCTGTGCCGTTTGCAAAGGCGCAATGTCCTCCTGCTCGGGAAGTTCCGGCTGACGGCGGATGCCGCCATTTGCCGGATCCTCATCCTGCGCATCCGCAGAGTGCCCGGATTGGGCAGGATTGCCTTCCGGCACCGCTGGGACTGTTGTGCCGGTCCAGTCATCCGGGCGCGATGTCCCTGAGATCGTTTCCGGCTTCGGTGGCGACAGGACACGCCCGGCCAGGCGTGGATCGGCGAAATAGCGCACTTTGTTCGCCCGGATGGGGAACAGGCCCGAGACCATGATGATGGCATCGGTCGGCGGAAGCTGCATGATCTCGCCGGGCGTCATCAGGGCCCGCGCGGTCTCCTGCCGCGAGACCATCAGATGCCCGAGCCAGGGCGACAATCTGTGCCCGGCATAGTTTTTCATGGCCCGCATCTCGGTTCCCGTGCCGAGTGAGTCGGAGACGCGCCGGGCCGTGCGCTCGTCATTGGTGGCAAAGCTCACCCGCACATGGCAGTTGTCCAGGATGGAGTTGTTCGGACCGTAGGCTTTTTCGATCTGGTTGAGCGACTGGGCAATCAGGAAAGACTTGATGCCATAGCCCGCCATGAAGGCGAGCGCACTTTCGAAGAAATCGAGCCGGCCGAGCGCCGGAAACTCGTCGAGCATCATAAGCAGACGATGCCGTCGATCCTTCGCATGAAGGTCTTCCGTCAGCCTTCGCCCGATCTGGTTCAGCACGAGCCGGATGAGCGGCTTGGTACGGCTGATGTCGGAGGGCGGCACGACAAGATAGAGTGTCGCTGGCCGCTCGTCCTCGGCCAGATCAGCGATACGCCAGTCGCAGCGAGACGTCACCTTCGCCACCACCGGATCGCGGTAGAGACCCAGAAAGCTCATGGCCGTCGAGAGCACGCCGGAGCGTTCATTCTCCGACTTGTTGAGCAGCTCGCGAGCTGCCGACGCCACGACCGGATGCGGGCCGCCCTCCCCGAAATGCCGCGTCAGCATCATGGTGCGCAATGTCGTTTCGATCGGCCGTTGCGGGTCCGAGAGGAAGTTGGCAACTCCGGCAAGCGTCTTGTCCGTTTCGGCATAGAGAACGTGCAGGATGGCACCGACCAGCAGCGCGTGGCTGGTCTTCTCCCAATGGTTTCTGCGTTCCAGTGAGCCCTCGGGATCAACCAGCACGTCGGCGACGTTCTGCACGTCGCGGACCTCCCATTCGCCACGCCTCACTTCCAGCAAAGGGTTGTAGGCAGCAGATGACTCATTGGTCGGATCGAAGAGCAGGATGCGGCCAAAGCGCGCTCGCCACCCGGCGGTCAGTTCCCAGTTTTCTCCTTTGATGTCGTGGACAATCGCGCTGCCGGGCCATGTCAGCAGAGACGGAACGACAAGGCCAACACCCTTGCCACTTCGGGTCGGCGCGAAGCACAAAACGTGTTCTGGGCCGTCTTGGCGGAGATAGTCGCCGTCCAGCTTTCCAAGCACCACCCCATCCGGACCGATCAACCCAGCGGCTTGGATCTCCTTGCCGGTCGCCCACCGCGCCGAACCATATGTGGCGGCGTTCTTCGCCTCACGGGCCCGCCATACCGACATGCCGATGGCCACAGCGATCGCGATAAAGCTGCCGCTCGACGCGAGCAGTGCACCCTCTAGAAAAATCTCTGGCGCATAGGCATCGTAGAAAAACCACCACCAGAAAAAGGCCGGCGGCGGATAGATGGACTGGCCGGCAAGCTCGAACCACGGATCACCGAGTTCAGGCTGGAAACCAAGACGCCACGCGGCCCACTGCGTCGCGACCCACATAGTGACGAGCACGATCAGAAGCACGGCAAGAAGCTGCCCCCACAATATCCTGGTCGCCGGCACGTCTCATCTCTCTGGCAGAGGATCGGGAATCTACAGAAATATCGAATTTCCGCATAGGCAAGAACTCAAGACAGATTACCGAACCGCGGCGTAGCCCGACCTAAACGGACGTGCAGTGTGCGGGGCCATTCCTACTGATCGAGAAGTGATTGCGCAGACACCTATGCCGTCTGGTGTGTGCGTCGCCATGACGGGAGTTTCGGAATGACTACAACGGAACCGCAAGCAGACCGACAGCTTCTGGCAGCAATCTTCGATTGCGGGCATCCAGTTTAGCGTGGGCGTGGTGTTCACGATAGGAATCGGAAGGGTCGTCAAACTGTAGCCGCTTGCATGACGCGTTTAGTCTTGTCCATTGCCAAAGGCGTAGCGCCGTCGCAATCCAAAAGCTGGTGGACTGCCGTTGTAAGGGGCCGGTATCAGCTCTCCACATCTGGTCCGTTTGGTGATCCCGCCACGACGATTGCACCCCATTCCCGGGGTGCTACATCAGCAAACGACTGTGAAAAGGTCCAATTGTGGCCGGCGAGGTCACGGCAGGAATATTGACGCTCGCCATAGGGATGGCTCGTTGGCCTGCTGAGAATAGCTGCGCCATGCCGCGCGGCTCGCCTGTGGTGCGCGTCGACATCCTCGACGCGTACCATCACTGCGAATGGCCCACCTGTCCGCGTCAATCCTCCAGACTTCAATTCTGTGACGACGACGGCGCCGTCTGCGAAGCCGAGCTGGGCACGGTGATTGCCGATCATCAGCCGTATTTCGAAGCCGAAGGCCTCGCAAAGCCATTGGCTGGCCGTCTCGACATCAGGATACGAAAGCACCGGTATGACCGTGCTCGTGGGCATCGAGCGATTTTCGATCATGGTCATCTCCTATGCTGCCTTGAAAGGATTGAAGGCTCTCAGCGAAGAGCCTTCAACTATAGGGCGACCAACATTGTTGGCGAGGGCCATTATAGGGCTGGTAGGTGTTGTCCCAGGCGCGGTAGGAGACGTAGCGCTCGTAACACCAACGCACATGCGCTGCTTCCAATCGGACCGCCGGACTTGGCGCTACCGGTGCGACGGTCGCCGCCGCGACACCGGCGGCAAAGGCAGCGGCGGGGAACCAGTAGCCGTTGTAATAGCGATAACCTGGCCGCACGCGGACATAGCCGCGATAGCCATTGTAGTAGTATCCGCCGCCGACGACGTAGAAACCGCGCTGAAACCAGACC
>NZ_RZRP01000489.1:0-4760 GCF_003997795.1 Mesorhizobium sp. M7A.F.Ca.US.005.03.2.1
ATCGCAGCCCGAAGCCGGCGGCGGCCAGCACGATCGACATGAAGCCGATGCGCACAAGGTTCACGTCGACATCGCCCAGCAGGCCGCCAATGCCAAGGTCGGCCTGCCCGCTGACGACATGGTCGGGGATCAGGCCGAGCGTGCCGATGTGCAGCCGCAGCATCACGGTCGGAAACTGCGCCTCGAATGCCTTCAGCACCCGAACCAGCACCGGTGACGGCAGCGTCGCGTCGACCGACAGCGCGACCTCGGCCTCGAGCCCCTGGTGGTGGCCGTCGACGCGCGAGCGGATGCGCTGCAGCACGCCGATCATGCGCCGTGCGTCCTCCAGCATCGCCCGGCCGATCTCCGTCAATTGCGGCTCGCGCGTGCCCTCGCGCTCGAACAGTTTCAGCCCAAGCTGCGCCTCGAGATTGGCGATGCCGTAGCTGATGACGGACTGTGCCCGGTTGAGCTTGCGGCCGGCGGCCGAGAAGCTGCCGGCTTCGGCGACTGTCACAAAGATCTGAAGTTGATCGAGCGTCGGGTTGGGTTGCATCGTTATATCCAATTTATGGATGGATCGTATAGAAAATATAGCAGTTTATTGAATGGATCGAAAGCCCCATATCTGGCGGGACAAATCATTCCAACCGCTGGAGAGAGCCCAAAATGTCCATTCTTCTTGTCACTTCGAGCCCGCGCGGCGCTGCCTCGCATTCGACCCGCATCGCCACCGAATTCGCCGAAAAGCTCGTCGCCGCCGATCCGTCGAACACGCTCGTCGTGCGCGACCTCGTCGCCAATCCGTTGCCGCACATCGATGCCGACTATGCGACGGGCATCTATACCCCGGCCGAAGCGCGCACCCCGCGCCAGGCTGAAGTCGTCGGCGTCTCCGATGTCGTGCTCGACGAGCTGTTCGCCGCCGACACGGTGATCCTGGCCACCGGCTTCATCAACTTCAACATCTCCTCGACCCTGAAGTCATGGGTCGACCACATCTCCCGCTCCGGCAAGAGCTTTGCCTATGGCGAGAACGGCCCCAAGGGTCTGGTCACCGGCAAGAAGGTCTATATCGTGCTGGCTTCCGGCGGCATCTATTCGGAAGGTGCGGCCGTGCAGTTCGATCACGCCATTCCCTACCTGCGTGGCGTGCTCGGCTTCCTCGGCATGACCGATGTCGATGTCATCCGCATCGAAGGCGTCGGCATGGGTCCTGACGCGGTGACAGCAGCGCTTGCCAAGGCGACCGCCAAGGTCGACGCCGTTGTGGCCGCCAGCCGGGACGTCGCGGCTGCCGCGTAAACAGCCGAGATTTGTCCGCATCGAAGGCAGGCGTTCGCGCCTGCCTTTTGCGTTCTAGCCGATGAGGTGCCTCAGCAGACCAGCGGCGCTGACCCCGATCAGCACGGTCGGCAGCATGGAAAACCGCGTGGCGGCTGCCAGAGTAACAGCCAGCGCCAGAAGATCCGCCGGGGACTTCGATACGAAGGCCGGTGCGATGACAGAGATCAGCACGCAGCCGGGCGCAGCTTCCATCACAGCCGTGGCACGGGCGCCCAGCGTGCGGTTGCGCAGGACGACATAGCCGCCGATCCGCGTCAGGTAAGTGACGCCGGCCATCAGCACGATGGTGAAAGGGGTCGTTGCATCGATCATGCATCACCCGCCATCAGCCAGGCCGCGACCAGACCCGACATGGCGCCGGCGGCGACATACCAGGCACCGGGAACGAAGAGATAGACCAGTGCTGCAACGACCAGGCTGACCAGCCAGGGCCGCGCCGCCGCCATACCCGTCCACATGCCGCGCATCAGCACCAGGAAGACAGCCGGGAACGCCATGTCAAAACCATAGGTCTCGACATGGCCAAGCATCGGACCGAGCAAGGCACCCAGCGTGGTGAAGGCCACCCAGGTGAGATACATCGCCAGCGCCGCGCCCATATAGTAGCGCGGGCTGAAGGCCGGCGTGATGCCGGCTGCAGCACGCAGTTTGGCATCGGCCAAGCCCAGCGCCCAGCTTTCATCGCACATAAGGAAAAGCGCCGGAAACACCTTGCGCCGTGGCAGGTCGCGCAGGAACGGCGCCAGTGCCGCCCCCATCAGCAGGTGACGGCTGTTGACCAGGAAGGTGATGGCGACGATGAGCACGATGTGCGGCGGCGACGTCCACAACTGGATCGCCGCGAACTCCGAACCGCCGGCGAAGTTCAGCCCTGTCATGGCAGACAGTTCGACCGTGCTCAAGCCTTTCTGCGTGGCCTGGGCGCCAAGCACCAGCGCATAGGGGATGGTGCCGAACAGCACCGGCGCGCAGGACGCCACGCCACGGCGGAATTCGGATTTCGAACCATCTGCCACCGTCTCGACTGCCTGTGAAATGCTCATGTGTCTTCATCGGCTGACCTCGCGGCCGCCGCTTCCCTGCGTTTGAAATCAACTGATGTCGGCAGCAAACATACCGAAATCGGTCCGCAATTTGGTTGCGGAGATTGTTGTATTTCGTCGAATTCTGGCATTTTATGTTACAAATTTTCGAATAGATGGAATCTGTAGCCATGAAGCTGGATGAGATCGACAAGCGGATTCTGCGGGCGCTGCAGCGCGACGGCCGCATGGCCAACAATGATCTGGCCAATGAGGTCGGGCTGTCGCCATCGCCTTGCCTGCGTCGCGTGAAGCTGCTGGAGGAAGCCGGTGTCATCGACCGCTACGTCGCCGTGCTCAACCCGGCCAGCATCGGCAAGGGTCTGACCTTCTTCACCCGCATCTGGCTGAAGACGCAGGACGAAGACACGATCGAGCATTTCGCCACCGAAGTCGCCAAGCTGCCGCAGGTGATGGAGTGCTATCTGATGCTCGGCGATTGCGACGCCATGGTGCGCGTGGTGGCGGCCGGCATCGACGACTACCGCCGCTTCCAGTCGGAGCATCTGAGCCGCATCAAGGGCGTGCAGAACGTCAAGACCGACGTCCCCAGCCAGACGATCAAATACACGTCGGAACTGCCGATCTGACCGGCGCCCGCGGCGGTCTCTTGGCGCGCGCTAGGGCAAAGCCTCAAGTTTTCCGCAATGGTTTTCGATATGCTTGGTTTGGATTCTGCTGAACCATCCGCACCGACCGGCCCACTGTAATTGTACTGCCGAAAGAAGCAGCTTCAGCAGGTCAAAAATCCGGCTCGGTCTTAGCCCACCGATAGCGTGTGACATCATGCTCTATGGTTTTGAATCGGACAGATTCAACCGCGTGAACCTTTATGGAATCGGCCTCGATCCGAAGCGTAGTTTCGCGATGATCGCCTATCGGAGGCTCTACCCAATCGAAATCCAACGGATCATAAGGGCCATCGGTTTTGGGTTGATCTGGCTCCGGCTTCGGTATTCTTTCGATAACGGTATATTCGCGCTCCCAACCTTCTTCATACTGGCGGGCAGTACTGGCTTCGATCTCTGTGCCGACCGGGATGTCCATCGCCTCACATCGTGAGGCTTTGTAAAAGAGCACGGCATTCAGACCCACACTGCCTGCCTGGACCGACGGGAACAGAATGCCGTCGAGTGGCACCTTGCCTTCGGTCGCGAGATAGTCGGCGATCGCCTGTGTTGGCAAGTATTCAGAATCCTGATCATCCGGCATAACGGGTCGCGCCATTCTCGCAGACAACGAACGAAGGAACATCATGCGCCCCAAGCGATATGCATATTGCGGATCAAACACACTGCCATTCTCATGCACATATTTGAGCGCGTTGAGATTGAGTAGTTTCAGCGGACGGACAATGGCGAAGCGGGAAATAGCAACCTGACTGCCGACTGGCGGGCGCACTTCGGCCAGAGCGATTTCGGGATCGGTCGCACCATAAAAAGTCGATATCCCCTTGGCATTCATACGGCCTGCGGTGGCAACACCTGGAGGCGGCGCGGCGAGCTCCAAGTCAGGACGTTCCAAGGCCCTGACTAGCTTGGCATCAGACTGGAAGGCACGTGCCCGATAAAGATGCGTGAATTGCGTTCCCGGTCCTGCCTCTTCAATCAGCGGTTTGCCGTCACGCGTCCGCATTTCATCAATGTGGTCGAACAGTTCCGCAAGCTGGGTAGCTCCGGTTCGGCTGAAAAAGCGTGCTTCGGTTTTTATGCTCTTCTCGAATGAGCGCCAGCTTGCCTGCCACTCCTCATCGCCCGGCATAATCTCTTCATAATGCAGGTCGTCCGCAAACGCAGTCTCTTCCCCCATAGCGGCCGCATCGAAATCGCTGTGCTTGTCTGCGAGGATGGATTGAATATCGGTCGCCGCTGCCTCGGAGATGTTCGCCGCGTTCATGATGGCATACACAGTCGATTCTCCTCTAGGCTCCCAGTCGTAGGTGCTTTCGGGATCATTGTGCATAGCCCGCTCGTATCCGCTGGGCTCGCTGGGGGTCCTTGAATAGTGGCTGTCGAATGCCCGCTCGACCGACTCTGCAACCTCATCAAGCGTGAAGGACTTACCCTCCTCGTTGCAGTAACGACATACCCGATCTGTGCCATGCTTTTCGATCTCAGCGCGAAGATAAACCTCGCTGACGCAACTTGCGCAGATCGCCTCGTCCCCCAGGTCGTCAACTTCCCAATGCTTCATGTCGCCTCCGTACCTTCGGAGACTATCAGGCTGACTGGCAGTTTGCAGTATCGATGACTGCGTCCCTTCGCATGGGCGGAGTTTTGGGACGGGATGAAAGCGGGCTGTCCTGTTGTCCAAAGCGATCCGGCCGGCTGAAACAGTGCTCTTTCAGAC
>NZ_RZRP01000048.1:0-15864 GCF_003997795.1 Mesorhizobium sp. M7A.F.Ca.US.005.03.2.1
TCCGGGCTTATCACGCACCGCATCGGCATCGACGATTTCCAAGCCGGCTTCGATGCAATGCGCAGCGGCAGTTCCGGCAAGGTGGTGATGGATTGGTAGGAGGCGGTCGGGACTAGCCTTCGAGGGCGCGATCTACGGCGTGAACCTCCGGGGCGATGTGATTCCGATTCCTGAGGTCGATGATGATGATGTCGCTTTCCCACCCAGGGCTGCCGTGTGTGGTTGGCGGTAGGCTGGCGGACTTGCGCTCATACGGGGCCGCAGAGCTCCGCCGTTTGTTCCAGTGCAGCCGCACCATCGCGGCGGGGACTTGTCGCTGCGAAACTGATCAGCGGTGGGGCGTCTTGGCGCGGATCAGCGCGTCAGCCATGTAGAGGTCCTGGAGGGAGATACCGGAGCTGTCGAAGACAGTGATTTCGGTGTCGGAGAGGCGTCCGGACACACGCTTGGCAATGACGTCGCCGATTGGTGTAACTGCAAGCACGCCGGCGTCGATCTCGTCGCGCACGTGTTGGAACTCGCCGATCTGAACGGACTGGGAAAGCAGATCACAAAACAGATGTGCGTTGGGAAATAGTGCGCTCGGCAATTCGCGCTTGCCTGGAGCATCCGACCCCATGCTGACGATATGGGTTCCGGGTCCCACCCAAGCGGCATCGAACAGCGGTTCGCGTGAGGGTGTCGCCGTGACCACGATGTCGGCCGCACGCACGGCTTCTTCGGGCATAACAGCGCGCGCCTGCAGGCCCAATTCGCCGATCTGATCGACAAAAGCGTCGCGCCGCGGCGAAGGCGGGGCCACCACCAACACGCTTTCGATTGCGCGGATGCGTGCCAGCGCTCTCACTTCGAAGCCCGCCTGGTTGCCGGCGCCGAATATCGCCAGAACCTTGGCCTGCTTGCGCGCAAGAAGATCAGCTGCAACCGCGTCGGCTGCGGCCGTCCTGTAGGCGTTCACCTTTCCGGCCTCGATTACGGCGCGGAGCCGTCCTGTATTCTGATCGAGCAGCACGATGGTGGAGTTGTGGCGGGGAAGGCCACGTGCCGGGTTGCCTGACCAGAAGGAGCCGATTTTCACTCCGGTCAGGTCGTCCGACGAGCCGGATTTGATAGAGAAGGTATTGCTCGCCTCCTGCGTGCGCCCGATGACAGCAGGGAAGACCCAGCTCTGCCCCGATGCTGCTGCCACGAGCGCCTCCCGCGCCGCCTCGAAGGCAAGTTCATGCGTGACAAGGGCGGCTGACTCGTCTTCGCTGATGTAGATCATCCGAAATTCCTTCTGAGCATCAAGCGCTCATCGCTGAGACGTGTCGCGGCTATGCCATCGTGGAGGCTGAGAACGCATCCGTTTTGGATGGGTGCGGAGGACACGCCGAGCGAGGGTAATCACAAAACGGGGACTCAAGCTGCCCGCTATTTCTTCGCCTGATTTGTGCAACCTTGCGTGCCGAGGAACTGACGAAAACGAATGATCTCGCTTATTTGAAAGGGCAAAACAGCAGAGAAATCTGCTGTTGGGGCGCAATTCTAAGGTCCACTTCAATTCGACAGTGATCAAGAGACGGCACCTCCCATGGCCCCCCAACTCGAGCGAGACATCGTCATCCCTAGCGAACTGATGATATTGGAAACCCGTCATTTGCCGGGCGCGCTGAAGCTGTCGCAGGAGATGGGCTGGCCCTATCGCCTGGAGGATTGGGAATTCGCCGCCACTGTCGGCGGGGGGCTGGTTCTCGAGCAGGCAGGGCAGGTGATTGGTACCGCCATGTCGTGGATTTACGGCAAGGCTTTTGCCACCGTCGGCATGATCATCGTCACTGGCCCTGCGCAAGGCGGTGGCAACGGTTCGCGGCTGTTTGATGGATTGCTTGAGGCTGTGCAGTGTCGCAATGTGCTGCTCACGTCCACCGAAGAGGGGCTCGCGCTTTACAAGCGCCGCGGCTTCACTGGCTGGGGCACGGTGCTCCAGCACCAAGGCCTGCTGACCACTGCGGTGACGCGGGGGGGCGGTAACGGTGTGCGTCAGGCGACGATCTCCGACCTCGCCGCGATCCAGGCGTTCGATGAACGGGCCACGGGCATGCCGCGACCATCGATGGTCGCGGCACTCGCCGATGTGGGCAAGGTCGTCGTAGTCGAACGCGACGGGCGGATTGCCGGCTACGCCATCAGCAGGAGGTTCGGCCGTGGCTATGTCATCGGCCCCTGTGCGGCCGAGAGTGACCAGGATGCGCGGCTTTTGATCTTGGCGCAGCTTTCTAGGCTTCATGATCAATTCGTTCGCATCGATATCTATGCCGAAGATGGATTGGGCGATTGGCTCGAGAGCCTCGGCCTCCAGCAGGTCAGCTCGGCGACTGCCATGGTCAAGGGGCAGCGGCCTGTCTCCGAGGGCTCAGCCCATATGTACGCGCTGGCAAACCAGTCGTTCACCTAGGAAACGAGATGATGAACAAGATGGCGGCAAACCTGGCAGCGAGCGAGACGACTGAGACGATCGACGCCTTGATTACCCCAGCGCTGCTTTTGGATCGCGGACGGCTCGAGCGCAATATTCAGCGCCTGGCTGAGCGTGCCAAGGAGCTTGGCGTGGTGCTGCGCCCGCATATGAAAACGGCCAAAAGCATCGACGTCGCCCGATACGCGTTCCCTCGCGAGCCCGGTCCGATCACGGTCTCGACCATCGCCGAGGCGGAATATTTCGCGGACCACGGCTTTCGCGACATCACTTATGCGGTTGGCATCTCGCCGGCTTCGGCCAGGCGCGCCATGGAGCTTTGTCGCCGTACCGACGCTGATGTGAAGCTGTTGCTCGATACTGTGGAGCAGGCCGATGTCTTGGCCGACGCGCGCCAAGTCACCGGCATGACGCCATCGGTCTTCATAGAACTGGACTGCGATGACCATCGCGGCGGATTGAAGCCGGACGACCCGAGATTGCCCGACGTGGCCGGCAGGGTCGGCGCTGCCGGTGCCAAGCTCGTCGGGGTTCTCGCTCATGCGGGCGAATCCTACGGCTTGAACACGCCCGATGCCCTGGTCAGGGCAGCGGAGAACGAGCGTTCAGCCACCGTGCGCGCAGCTGAAATCTTGCGCGCCCATGGCCATGCCTGTCCGACCGTCAGCGTCGGCTCGACGCCAACCGCGCATTTCGCTCAGAATCTCGAGGGTGTCACGGAGTTGCGCGCCGGGGTCTACATGTTCTTCGATCTCGTTCAGCACGGGGTTGGCGTCTGCGACCGCGATGATATCGCGATTTCCGTATTAGCAACGGTGATCGGCTCGAAGCCGGAAAAGGGATGGGTGCTGGTCGACGCCGGGTGGATGGCGCTTTCGCGCGATCGGGGCACCGCAAACCAGCAGATCGACCAGGGTTACGGCGTGGTCTGCGACGAAAAGGGGCGGGTGCTGGAAGATGTGATCGTGGTCCAGGCCAGTCAGGAACACGGTATCCTCGCCATTCGTGCCGGTTCTGGGAAATCCATGCCCGAACTGCCGCTCGGGTCCCGGGTCCGGATCCTGCCCAACCATGCGTGTGCGATGGCCGCGCAGCATGATTTCTACAGTATCGTTAACGGGGACAGCCCCAGGATTGAAGAGCGTTGGGTGCGGATGCGCGGCTGGTAGGCGCGTACACACGCCTCGGATTTCGCCCGCTCAAATCAGCATTGGTGGTCAAGAAAATGAAGTTTACCTCTTACGGGCTGGATCTGTCGACGCTGATAGGCAGCACCATGACTGATGTCATGGATGGGCGCCCCGACCTGAACCCCTGGAAGGATTTCAACTGGCAGGCGATCCCCGGCCTTTTCGGGCGCCTCTGGTTCCTGCCGGTTCTGGGTGGCTATGATCGCATGAAGGGCCTTGTCGCGTGATGACACCCCTCGAACATCTGTCGCGCAACGGCCACCTGGACAAGTTTTTCATCGACGGTCAATGGGTCGAGCCGAGCGGCGCCGCCAAGGGCGTCGTGGTGAACCCCTCCACCGAAGAGGTTGTGGCTCGGTTTCCGCTCGGAAACAGCTTGGACGTTGATGCGGCCGTTGCACCGGCCCGCCATGCATTCGCCGCCTGGAGCCGGACCACGCCGGAATATCGTGCCGGTCTGCTCGATCGCCTGCAGGTGATGCTCGAGGCGCGGGGCGAACTGATGGCTCAATGCCTTACCCTCGAAATGGGCGCGGCGATCGGCTATGCGCGCAGCGCTCAGGTACCGCTGGCGATCGCGCATGTTAAGGCTGCGCGTGATGTGCTGACAGCCTTTCCCTTCGTCAAGCAGCGGGGGCAAACCGCCATCACCCACGAACCGATTGGTGTCTGCGCACTGATTACGCCGTGGAACTGGCCGCTTTACCAGATCACCGCCAAGGTTTCGCCGGCGCTCGCGGCAGGCTGCACGGTCGTGTTGAAGCCAAGCGAGCTTTCTCCCCTGAACGCTCTGCTGTTCGCCGAGGCGATCGAGGAAGCCGGCTTCCCTGCCGGAGTGTTCAATCTGGTGCAAGGGGATGGCGCATGCGTGGGTGCTAGTCTGGCATCCCATCCGAATGTCGATATGATCTCCATTACCGGGTCCACCCGCGCGGGCATTGCCGTGGCCCAGGCGGCAGCGCCGACCATCAAGCGTGTCGCCCAGGAACTCGGTGGCAAGTCCCCGAACGTGATCCTGCCGGACGCCGATCTCGACCGCGCCGTTTCCCTGGGCATAGCCGCCGCCTTTCGCAATCTCGGCCAGTCATGCAGCGCTCCGACGCGCATGATCGTGCCACGCGAGCGGCTGTCCGAGATCGAGGCAATCGCCAAGAGGGTCGCGGGCCAGATCGTCGTCGGCGATCCTCTTTCGGAAGCCACCACTCACGGTGCGATCGCCAATCGTACCCAATTCGACCGAATACAAACCATGATCGACGTGGGCATTTCGGAAGGCGCCAGGCTCATCATCGGCGGACCGGGTCGTGCACACGATCTGAACGTCGGCCTCTATGTGAAGCCGACGATCTTTTCGGACGTGCGCACCCAGATGCGCATTGCCCAGGAAGAAGTTTTTGGGCCGGTCCTCTGCATTATCCCCTATGACACAATCGAAGAGGCCGTCACCATCGCCAACGACACGGTGTACGGCTTGGGGGGCCATGTGCAAGGCGAGGACTTGGAGGTCGTCAGGGACGTCGCGTCGCGCATTCGGTCCGGTCAGATTCATCTCAACTACCCGGCCTGGGATCCGCATGCCCCGTTTGGCGGTTTCAAGCAGTCCGGAAACGGACGAGAATATGGTCTTGAGGGCATGCTGGAATATCTCGAGGTGAAATCCGTCCTCGGCTACTTCTAGGTGGCATCTAGGCGTGGCGCTGAGGCTGCGGCGGAGGCCATGATGTGCCTTCGGAAAGGCCGCTACCTCAACCGACACTGCTCGGTCCCGATCAATATCGCTGAGCGAGCCGTCTCTTGAAAACCCGAAGCCAGTCGTGATCCCACCGCCAGCAGGAAATATCCAAGCGCCGCGGCAAACAGAGGCTCGTTAACCCGAACCGTCTGAGCGCGAACGAGGTTGGCTGCACCCATCAGGTCGAAGACCGTGATTGTCGACGCCAATGCGGTCCCCTTCAGGAGCAGGATGTTCTGGCCGCCGATCGCTGGCAGGGCCAACTGAAAGCCTGCGGGAGAAGGACGGAAATCATGATCCGGGTTTTGGACAGGCCAAGCGATCGGCCGGCCTCTTGCTGTCGTTCTGGAATGGTCTGGATCGCACCTCTCCATATCTCGCCACAGTAGGCCGCGGTGTTTGATAACTTGGACTAAAAGATCTGGTTACATAGCATCGCCAAGAATGTTCCGATCAGGGTCTAGCCGCCTCGGCGCTCACGGCGCGCGAGAAACGAAGCCGTGAGATAGTAATCTTGCCTCGGCGTGCTCGCTGCAGGTCAATTCGGCACCAAAGTTACCCACCAACAACAGCGCTCAAGGAAGCGGCAGCGGTGCATCACTCAAAGTCCGAAGGTAGGCAATGAGGTCCGCCCGCTTGTTCTCGTCCTTCAATCCCGGGAAAGACATCTCCGTGCCGGGCAACGCGAGCGCGGGATTCGAGATGAAGAGATTGAGTTCCTCAAAGCTCCAATTACCACCAGCGTCCTTCATAGCAGATGAATACTGGACATCCGCTTGTGAACCCTTCTGGCGCCCAACGATGCTCCACAGACTGACCTTTTTGGGTACCCTGACGCCCGGAGAAAGATGACAGGCCACGCAGGTGCTGTCGTATATTACTTTGCCCGATTGAGCGTTTGCTGAGGCAAGCCGTGGTGAAATCGGCGCGATGGCCGGTTTTGCGGCGCCATGACTGCGCAAATAGGCTGCGACGTCCTCGTGCCCTGCGACCTTGGCCAGATGTAGCGGGGGACTTCCATTCGATGTCAGCGCGTTAACATCTGCTCCGACTTCTATAAGATGGACGACGCATGGGAGGCAGCCATTTTCGGCAGCAACGTGAAGCGGCGTCTGCGCTTTCGTCACCCGATTTGGGTCGGCCCCGTTGTCTAGCAGCAGCTTGACGATGTCAGCATGGCCGCCCTTGTTGGCGGCGTAGAGCGGCGTTCGCTGCCAGCTGACAGGTAGGTTGACGTCTGCCCCATGCCTGATCAGTAGCGCTGCCAACTCGACATTCCCGGCTTCTGAGGCGATGTAAAGTGCCGTAACGCCGTCGATTTCGTTGACATCGAGGCCCTTGTCCAAGGCGGCAGTGACCGCTGGCAAGTCGCCATTCTTGACCAGATCACCCAAGCTGCTCGCTTGCGCGGGCAGGGTCAGAAGCCAAAGGGCGCACGAACCCCATAGCATCCATTTGCATCCCGGCTTAACCATTGCATCCTCCCTGAGGCTGCTCGTCTCGACCTTACAAATTGACCTGCAATCTAACCCAAAGCAGAGTGTTAGTACACGCTAATGTACCTAGGACGTAGACTCACTACCGCGTACCCATATGCGGACGGAGACGAGTTTGAGGGCAGCGAGGTGATTTTCTGCCAGCTTGTCATACCGAGTTGCAATGCGGCGAAACTGCTTGGCCTTGTTGAAGAAGCGTTCGACCAAGTTGCGGGCCTTGTAGAGGAAGGGGCTGAAGCACATCGGGTCCTTGCGGTTGGCCTTGGGCGGGATGTTGGCCCATGCCTTTTTCTCGGTGACGGCATTGCGCAAGGCGTTGGCATCATAGCCCTTGTCGGCGAGCAGCATGGCACCTTCGGGCAAATCCTTGATCAAGTCCGCCGCGGATTCCGCTCCAACTTGAAACCCGCCTGTCGACAAACGACCCTACTCGGACGTAGGGAACCTAAGCTGCAGATCTCGACAGCTGGCGTTGGAACTGGACTCCGCCAGCGTTCCGAAAATGGCGCGGACAGGGAAAGCAAGTATGTTCGGTGGATTCGAACTGGAACGGATCAAGCTTCCCGAGGCCACTCTCCGGTACCGGGTTGGTGGCAAAGGGGAGCCGCTACTACTTTTGCATGGTCATCCTCGCACACATGCAACTTGGCACCGAATAGCGCCAATACTCGCAGAGCAATACACCGTCGTCTGCCCCGACCTGCGTGGCTTCGGCCAATCCTCCAAGCCTGCCGATACACCGGATCACGCCGGGTCATCGAAGCGTGCAAAGGCAAGAGATTGCGTTGCACTCATGCGCCAGCTTGGCTTCGGCCGCTTCGGCCTCGTCGGGCACGACAGAGGATCCTATACAGCCTTTCGAACCGCAATGGACCACCCGGACTCGGTCAGTCGCCTCGCGATCTTGGACGGTATCCCAATCGCGGACGCGTTGGCACGGTGCGATGCCCGCTTCGCGTCTGCTTGGTGGCACTGGTTTTTCTTCGCGCAAGCGGAGAAGCCCGAGCGGGCGATTCTGGCTGATCCGGATGCCTGGTACGGTGGCAGTCCGGAAGCGATGGGAGTGGAGTCTTACGCTGACTTTCATGCTGCCATCCATGATCCGGAAACGGTTCATGGCATGATCGAGGACTACCGGGCGGGATTAGGCATTGACCGCCAGCATGACGAAGATGATCGGTCGGCAGGTCGGAAGCTCGCTTGCCCCCTGCTTGTGCTCTGGTCCGCCCGGGACGATCTGGAGGATCTGCACGGTGATATCCTTGGCATCTGGCGAGAATGGGCTTCCGACGTCAGAGGCCGTTGCATCGACTGCGGCCACCATATGGCCGAAGAAGCACCCGAAGAATTGGCCACCGAGCTAGCAGCATTCTTCCAAACATCTTAAGCTGCGTCAGCTTCCACCAACAGCTCTCTTCCGCGTCCCACCCGTCCCGGCCACTCCGCATTAATGAGTTCACGGCCTAGTATCGGCTTGGACGGTGGTGGTGATGCCGATATTTATGGCCAATGTCATTGCCTTTTCCCACCGCCGGCGGTGCGGGCGGTGGTGCCAGTCTCGGTGGTAGACCTGCCGCACTTCTGCCTGTTCAAAACGGGAACCGCGCCAATGGCGTGCCGGAACCGCCGAGCTAAGGGAACCGGAGAGCGAGAAGAACGCCTGCGGCAAACGCCTCATCGCCTTCTACGACAGCCTCTCCCACTAAAGCTGGCCATCCATTCATTCCCGTAACTCGCGATCCTCATCATTTTCAGCGATGGGCGGCCCAATGAGGCCGGCATCGCCACCACGGAAATCACTGACGAAGTGCCCAGCGTGTTCGACGTCATCGCCGAAGCCATGGATCACCGCGAGGCGGCACGCCTTGACACTGATCGGCACCGCTTTACTCGTTCCCGACGCGTTCCCATTTTGGTCTTCCGCAACGGCAGGCTGGTGATCTCATGTTATGTCGACTTACGTGGCGAAGGCAGCGGAGAACCGGCGCGGCTTCAACCTCGTCACGCGAGGACTGGAGAGATCAGTCCAAAGGCCTCGGCAACTTGCTGCGGCACGCCGATTTAGCAAGGTGCTTTCGGCAAAGCGGGGCGCCGCGGTGACGAACTGGAAGCAGATGGTTGCCACCTTGGGCACGCAGATGCAGCGCGCCGGCTTCGATCGAGACATCACCAACCGCGAACTTCGCGAGTTCCACAACGCCGTTCAGCGCGAGCTTTGGCTGCGATCTGGACAGGGTCAGCGGCCCGGAGGCAGCGCCGCGTGACCCGGCTCCGATCTGAGAGCCGGGTCCGGCGTAAGAAGATCAGTAGTCGTTGTTCTCGATGACGACGTGACGATGGCGGTGGTGCATCGGGCGGTCGTCCGAACGCTTGATGATGATGGTATCTGGACGATGATGTCTGCGCCAATGATGGCGATTCCCGTTGTCGTAAAACGCCTCGGTGCCATGACGGCGATGATGGAGGCGAGCTCCGTCCTCATTGATGACGACAGCGTCCGCACCATGGTGATGGCGGTGCTGGTTCGTGGTGAGAACCATCGCATCCGCCGAGGCAATGGAAGGCGCGGCCAAGCAAAGCGCCAGCGCGCCCAGAATCAGGGTGGTTTTCATGTTCAACTCTCCAAGGAAGTAAGATGCCCTTCGGTCAATAAACATCGTTTGCACATTTTGGTTCCTGTCTGGATTATTGGACGTTGAGAACTCGTTAGTCGAGGTTGGGTTTGAAGTGGTCGCCGCGCACCGAGGAGCGGACTTTGACGCCGTAATTCTGGACGTGAATCTCAACGGAGCCGAAACCTATCCCGTCGCCGAGGCGCTCACCGAAAGGTCGATACCCTTCGTCTTTTCGACTGGCTACGGCGCCGGGGGCATTCCTCAAGGTTTCCGGAACGTCCCCGTCCTCGGGAAGCCCTTTGAACGGGGCGACTTGGAAAGGGCACTCAGGGTTGCCCTGAATAGCTAGTCGATGGGGGCTGCGATCAATGGGCAGGGCGAAGCGGCGTCCCGGTTATCGGTGAACGAGTTCGGGACCAGTCTTCGAACCGGCGACAGTGGGCATATCTGGCACACCGCTGCCTGAGAGCGCTTATCACTCTCGTTCCGATGAGGCGTAGCGATGACCCCTCGGCACATGTGCCTTGTCGTGGCCCGTCCCTACCAGCGCGCTTCTTCATAGGCGATAAGAGCTCCAACGCTTCAAATTCGAGCCGCCGGAGATTCGCGGAGCCGATGCGGCCCTGACTTTCAGATATTCAGGCTATGCCGCGGTGCAGATCGACACGCGACAGGCTTCGGCATGGGCCAGCCAATTGGTTAGAATAGCTGACATTGACTTTTAGGAACGAGAGGCTGAGGAATTGGGGTTTCATCGGCTGATCGCCGCCACCGTAGCGGAGCAGGAGGCTGTGGTTCAGCGGGGGCTCAGCCTTCCAGCGCGGGCACGCTGCACTTGAGGTCCGAGATCAACCCGTCCGTCAGCCCATATACCCAGCCGTGTATCCGAACGCGCTTGCCGCGCTTCCAAGCCCACTGCACGATTGGTGTCCGCTCAAGACGCGCAACCTGGTTGCGCGTGCTCATTTCACAAACAAGCCTGAGGCGCGAGCTCAGATCGGGGAGGCGGTCGAGGTCGTCCTTGTTCTGCTCGGCCACATCCCGAATGGGCTGCAGCCAATGGTCGATGATTCCGTGCCTTTCTCCGTCGAGCGCAGCTCGAATGCCGCCACAACCATAGTGGCCACAGACGATGACATGTGACACCTCCAACACGTCTATCGCGTACTCGAGGACCGACAGCAGGTTCAGGTCGCTTGGGTGAACAAGGTTTGCAACATTGCGATGCACGAAGACTTCACCCGGCTCCAAGCCGGTGATCGTGTTGGCAGGTACCCTGCTGTCCGAACAACCGATCCACAGGTATTGCGGTCGCTGAAGATTGGAAAGCCGTTCGAAATAATGGGGATCGTCGCGGCGGCGTTCTTCGGACCAGGCCCGGTTTTTCTCAAACAGCTCATTCAGCATGACTTGACCTCCAACACAGCAGGGGCGTGGCCACGGCCGCGCTCGGACATTTAGGTCACTACAGCGGTCCTGACAGGATGGCCAATGTCTTGAGGTTGAGTGGAGCCTTTGTTGCCCCGTTGATCGACGCCGCATTGCGGCGCAGCGGCTTGCCAAGGAGGGTACCACTGGACCTTCGCGAGGCTTTCAAAGTTAGTTTGCCTCCAACCCGGAGCCTGATCATGGCCTCGCCTGGTAGTTCGAACAACGCCCCACCGTCTGAACCGCTCGCAGGGCGGTAGCCGGCCACACCGTCGCCCGCTACGGCCCTATGTCAAGGATAACCGATGAACGTCGCCATGTGCAGCTCGACAGTCTGATGATGGCGGTCGCTGCCATCCATAATGCACTGGTGCATCACGGCGTTCTTTCCATCGACGACGCCTTGTAGAAGGCCGAAGGCATTCCGTCGCCTGCGAGGAAAGGGTCTTAGAGAATATGCCGCCCGCCAACAGGGACGCGGTCTGTTTTTCGTAGCGGCTGCTCCAGCTCGCGAATGTTTCCTAGGACGAGAGCGGCGTGCCGCCATTTGCGGAATTAGCGCGACAGGTTGGCCTCACCAAAGAAGCTTGCAACGATTAGAGGTAACCCGAAGAGGCGAGTAGCCAGCTCGACGAAGCCGAGGCTCGTAGAGGTGTATTTTCTCTTCGGGCTGGGGTTTTTTCTCACCGATTGATGGCCGGCTAACAACTTTACGTGAACAACTGGAACCGTTTGGATCGGGCGGAGTTTGAGGGCTGATTCCTGGAGGATTCAATGCGGATTGCGCTTTCGTCGGTGGCTTTGGCTGCCATTACCGCATCTTCTTGGGCGCAGTCGACAGCGCCGTCTCCTCCGCAGAAATCGTATTCCGGCGCGACGGCCAACTTCGCCGGAGCAGCACAGCCCGGCGAATGGACCAGTCAGGCGCGCGACTATGCCAACACGCGGTTCAGCCCTCTTGACCAGATAAATGCCGCCAATGTCGGTAAACTGAAAGTCGCCTGGACCTTTTCCGACGGCACGCAATACGGCCATGAAGGCGCGCCGCTGGTCGTCGGCGACACCATGTATGTGGTGACGCCCTATCCCAACACCGCCTATGCGCTCGATCTCTCGAAGCCGGGCCCGTCGATCAAATGGAAGTTCGATCCCAACCCTTCGCCGCAGGCGATCGGTAAGGCGTGTTGCGACGCCGTTATCCGCGGATGGGCCTATGCCGACGGCAAGCTGATCTATAACATGCTCGACGACCATACCGTCGCCGTGGACGCCGCTACCGGCAAGCAGGCGTGGCGCACCGCGATGGACGACGTCAAGCATGGCGTGACCTTGACACAGTCTGCTTTCGTGGCGGACGGCAAGGTTTTCGTCGGCAATTCCGGCGGCGAAATGGGCGTCAACGGCTGGCTGGCGGCCCTGGATGTCGCCACCGGCAAGGAGTTGTGGCGCGCGCATGCCGTGGGATCGGACAAGGACGTCCGTATCGATAATACCTTCAAGCCTTATTACGACTGGATGAAAGGCAAGGACCTCGGAATCAATACCTGGCCGTCGGGCGCCTGGGATACGGGCGCCGGCGCGTCGTGGGGCTTCGTCTCCTATGACGAGAAAACAAAAACCCTCTATTACGGCACCAGCAATCCGGGGCCGCGCGTTCCGGTCCAGCGGCCCGGGGACAATTTATGGACCAGCGCCATGTTCGCGCGCGATCCGGAAACCGGCATGGCCAAATGGGCCTACCAGTTCACGCCGCACGATCAGTGGGACTATGACGGTGTCAACGAGGCCGTGCTGCTCGATATGCCGATCAACGGCAAGATGCGCCACACCTTGGTCCACTTCGATCGCAACACCTATGCGTACACGATCGACCGGAACACCGGCGAGGTGCTGTTGGCCAACAATTTCGCCTATCAGAACTGGTCGACCGGCTTCGACATGAAAACCGGGCGTCCTACCGTCGACCCCGCGCGCGAGCCCAAGCCTGGGGTGAAGATCGACCGGGTGTGTCCGCCCGACATCGGCCAGAAGGACTGGGAGCCACCGGCGTTCAACCCGAATACAGGCCTGCTCTACGTCGGTGTGTTCAACATCTGCATGGGACTTACCGATCACGAGGTCTCCTACATCGCCGGCACGCCCTATGACGGGATGGAGATGGAACGGTTTTCGGTCGATGGCCCCGACGGAAACTGGGGCGGCCTGATAGCCTGGGATCCCGCGCACGGCAAGAAGATCTGGGAAGTCCCGGAAAAGTTCATGGTGATGAGCGGCGTCATCGCGACCGCCAGCAACCTGATTTTCTACGGCACCACTGACGGCTGGTTCCGTGCCGTCGATGCCTGGACGGGCAAGGTCCTGTGGTCGCAAAAACTCGGTTCGGGCATCATCGGCCAGCCCATCACCTATATGGGTCCGGACCATCGGCAATACGTGGCCGTGGCCGCCGGGGTAGGGGGTGCGGCCATGGTGCAGAAGGATCGGCCCGGCTTCCTGCCGCGCGGCAATACGATCTACGTGTTTTCCGTCGATGGCGACACTATCCAGACGGCCGCCGATACCGCGCCGACCCCCGTCGGGGCTGTGGCGGCACAACAATAGGGCGCGGCGGATTCGACATGTCACCCGGACGTCTCCTTATTGCGCTCGTCGTGGTGGTCGCGGTCGTCGCCGGGGCGACCGGCTGGCTTCTCCAATCGGGCAAGCCGGCGGCAAACCGGATCGACGTTGCCTACCCGGAAGGCGTGGCCGCCGTCGTCCCCCTCGGTCTCACCGCCGGTAAGGCGCCGGCCGTCAACGTCAGCCTCGCCAATCCGCTGGCCGACGATCCAAGTTCGGTGGCGGAGGGCAAGAAGCTTTTCAGATCGATGAATTGCGCCGGTTGTCATGGCTATGGCGCCAAAGGCGGTATGGGTCCTGACCTGACCGACCCCGCCTGGCGCTACGGCGGTACTCCGATCGAAGTATACAAGAGCATATACGAAGGGCGGCCGCAGGGCATGCCGGCCTGGGGAAATGCCCTTCCGTCCAACTCCCTGTGGCAGTTGGTGACTTATATCCAGTCGCTGGGCGGGACGTTCAGCCCACCACCGGCGGGAAGCGAACAGCAGGCTGCGGTCGGTCAGGGAAGGGGGGCCCAGACGGGCAAGACCCCATGAGACACCGAGCCGCGCTTCTCGCCATCCTGGCGCTGCCCGGCTGCAGCACGCCGCTCAGCTATCTCGACGCCACCAGCCCGGTCGGCGGCGTCATCGCAAACCTCGGTTTGGGCCTGACGGCCATTTCCGTCGGGGTTTGCGTCATCACCGGCGTGCTGCTGGTGGTCGCCATATGGCGCCGGCGACCGGTCGGCGAGCTCGAGATCGCCCCGGTTAACGACCGCGCAGCCATTCGCTGGATCGGCATCGGTGTGGCAATCTCGACGGTCTTCCTGCTGGGTTCGGCGGTATGGACGCTGGCTACGGTGAGCTCGATCGGCGAACCGGCGCAGGCCAAGGCACTCAGCATCGACGTCATCGGCCAGGAATGGTGGTGGGCCGTCAAATACCATTCGAGCGACCCCGCCCGCGAATTCGGCACCGCCAACCAGCTTGTGATCCCGGTGGGCGTGCCGGTCCAGATCAATCTCACCTCAAGGGACGTCATCCATTCCTTCTGGGTGCCGAAGCTCGGCGGCAAGATGGACATGATACCGTCGCGCACCAACGTCACCTGGCTCGAGGCCGACAAGGTCGGCGACTTTCGCGGCCAGTGCAGCGAGTTCTGCGGGCTGCAGCACGCCAACATGGCCTTCACCGTGCGCGTCCTGTCGCAAGCGGATTTCAACGCCTGGTGGGACCGCCAGCTTCAACCGGCAACGGGTTCGGCCGACGATCCTCGGCTTAGAACCTTCATGGCGCGCTGCGCCGCGTGCCACACGATCCGCGGCACGCCCGCCGGCGGCATCCTCGGGCCCGACCTGTCTCACTTCGGCGACCGCGAGACGATCGCCTCCGGACTCATGTCCAATACACCGCAGAACCTCGCCCGCTGGATCAACAACACCCAGACCATCAAGCCGGGCGTGAAGATGCCAGAACTGGGCATGCTGGCGAGCGAGATCGACGGCGTGACGTCCTATCTGGAGGGCCTCAAGTAATGGTCGTCCATGTCGATACGATCAACCCCGCCGAACGCCAGAGACTGCTCGGAATCTGGGAAACCGCGCCCGGCCTTTACGGATGGCTAGCGAGCGTCGACCACAAGACCATCGGCATCCGCTATCTCTGTACGGCGTTTTTCTTCCTGGTGATCGGCGGCATGGAAGCCCTTGTGATGCGCGTGCAGTTGGCGCAACCCGAGCTCAAAGTGCTGTCGCCCGACGCCTACAACCAGCTCTTTTCGATGCACGGCACGACGATGATGTTTCTCTACGCATTGCCGATGCTGTCCGGTTTTTCCAATTATCTGTGGCCGCTGATGCTTGGCTCGCGGGACATGGCGTTTCCGCGCCTCAACGCGCTCAGCTACTGGGTCTTCCTTTTTGCTGGTGTTTTTCTCTATGCGAGTTTTCCGCTCGGCCAAGCGCCCAACGGCGGCTGGTTCGCCTATGTGCCCAACACCAGCCTTGAATACGATCCCGGCATCAACATGGACGTGTTCGCGCTGGGCCTGATCTTCCTGGGCATCTCGACGGTGGTCGGCTCGGCGAATTTCATCGTTACGCTGTTGCGCTGCCGCGCGCCGGGAATGTCCGTCAACCGGCTGCCCATCCTGGTCTGGGGCACGCTGACGGCGTCGGCGGCCAATCTGCTCGCGGTCCCGGCAGTCAGCCTTGCCTGCGCCATGCTCTGGCTCGACCGGCGCTACGGCACCCACTTCTTCGAGATGAGCGGTGGCGGACAGCCGCTGCTGTGGCAGCACCTGTTCTGGATCTTCGGCCATCCATGGGTTTACGCCCTAGTGC
>NZ_RZRP01000490.1:0-4749 GCF_003997795.1 Mesorhizobium sp. M7A.F.Ca.US.005.03.2.1
TCTCGAAGTCGCGGATCACCTGGGCCTCGGCGATCGCATAGCCGCAGCGTATGCCCGCCAGCCCGTACGCCTTCGAGAAGGTTCGCATGCGGATGACGTTTGGCCTGGAGATATCGATCGGCGGCAGCGCCGAGGCCGGCCCGAGTTCGCCATAGGCCTCGTCGAGCACCAGCATGGTGGTTTCCGGCAGCGCCTCGATGAAGCGGATGATCTCGCTCGCCTCCCACCAACTGCCCATCGGATTGTCGGGGTTGGAGAGATAGACCAGCGGGGCCTTGTCCCTGCGCACCGCCGCCAGCAGGCCATCCAGGCTTTCCCGGTCGTTCTCGTAAGGGACCGTCACCAGTCGTCCGCCGACACCGGCGATGTGGAAGTTGAAGGTCGGATAAGCGCCGAGCGATGTGACCACAGCATCGCCGGGCGCCACATACATGCGTGCCACCAGAGCGAGCAGGCCATCTATGCCTTCGCCGACAACGACGTTCTCTGCTTTTACGCCGTGATGCGCGGCTACCGCCACCTTCAGATCGTGATTGTCGGGATCGCAATACATCCACATGTCGCCGGCGATCTCGGCCATGCGGGCGATGACGCGTGGCGAGGGACCAAAGCTGCTCTCATTGGCGCCGATGCGGGCGCGAAAAGCGCGGCCACGCTCGCGCTCCTGCGCTTCGGGGCCGACAAACGGCACCGTCGAGGGAAGCGCTGCGATGAGCGGCATGAGGGGAGGGCGCTGATGCATGGTGGAAGCTCGCTTGAAAGGGCCTTCTTGCTAGCGCGCCGGATGGGTCGGTGCAAGTTGCCGCTGGGCAGATCCGTAACGCTGGATTCTTTCGGCCGCTTTTGCTAGCGAGACGTGATGAACAACCGTCTGCCGCCTGCTTGGTCAAAGCACATCAAGCCCGGACCCGCGCCGAAAGCGAAGGGGCCGATACTCAAGCCGACAATGAGCCAAGAAAACGCTCAATCGCGAGCGCAGGCCGACGAAGCGCTGCTGAACCAGGCCTATGCCCTTCAGCAGGCCCAGCGGCTCGACGAGGCCCAGGATCTGTGCCTTCGGGTGCTGGCGCGCACGCCAAACCATCCGCTCGCTCTGTATATCCTGGGGACCCTATACCAGCGTTACGATGACGAGATGGCCTTGCGGTATTTCGCGCGGGCGGTCGGCGAGGAACCTAAAAACCCCTACTACCACCTCAGCCTGGGCGAGGCCTATGCGAAGGTCAGCGAATATTCGCCAGCCATCAGGCATATGCTGTATGCTTTGGAACTGCAGCCCGGCCTTATCGAGGTGCTTTGTGCCCTGGGGCACGCCTACACCAAGTTTGACAAACCCGGCATGGCTTTGCCGCTCTACGAGAAGGCGCTCAAGATCAACCGCGATCATCCCAAAGTGCGGGCGGGGCTGGCCAGTGCGCTCAGCGGCCTGGGGCGCATGGATGAGGCCGCCGCCTGTCTGAAAGAAGCAATCGGACGTCGCATCGACGTGCCGACTGCCTACAACGACCTTGTGCAGACGAAAAAATTCACCGAAGAGCCGGAGGAACTCCAATCCATCCTGCGTGAACTCGGCAATCCCAAGCTTGATCCGGACAGTGCTTACAAGCTCCATCACGCTGCCGGCAAGGTGCTGAACGACCTCAAGCGCTACAGTGAGGCATTCGACCATTTCAACAGGGCGAAACGGGCCTCCGGCTACATCTTCGATATCAATCTGTATCGCCGCTGGATCGACTCCCTGATTGAAACCTTCACGCCGGACTTTCTGGCGGCCAGGGCCGGCTATGGAAATCCTTCCGAAGTGCCTGTGTTCGTGGTCGGCATGCCGCGGTCGGGCACAACGCTCACGGAACAGATCTGCGCCAGCCATCCCGATGTTCAAGGGGCAGGCGAGCTTAACAAATTGAGGCGGGTCGCCAATGCAATCGGCCTTAAAACCTCATCGGCTGGCGATTTGAGCCGGCCGGCCATGTCGGTCACGCAAGACCTGTCCAGAACGCTGGCGGAAGAGCATCTGTCCTACCTTAGGGAGTGGGCGCCTGCCGCGCTTCGCGTGGTCGACAAGATGCCGCACAATTTTGAAATGATCGGCCTTATCGGTCTTCTCTTTCCCAACGCGCGCATCATTCATTGCCGCCGTGACGCCATCGACAATTGCGTCTCTTGCTTTGTCCAGACCTTCAACAAAGGACACAGCTACAATACTGATTTGCGGATACTGGGTCTGTACTATCGTGAGTATGACCGACTGATGCGCCATTGGAACGAGGTTTTTCCAGGCCTTATATTCGAAAATCGCTACGAAACGCTGGTCGAGGATCAGGAGGCGCAGTCACGCCGCCTCATAGATTACCTTGGGCTGCCCTGGGATGACGCCTGCCTGCGTTTTTTCGACAGGGATGGTTCGGTCAACACGCCCAGCCGCTGGCAGGTCCGCCAACCGATCTACAAATCGTCCGTCAAGCGCTGGAAGAATTATGAAGGCGAGATCCAGCCACTCATCGATGCTTTGGGCGACTTGGCGGACGCGTAATTCAAACGAGTCTGGCGTGCCTCTCATGCGCGCACGCCTCCTCGATTTTGGTTGGCACTGCTGAGCTGAAGAAGCGCAGGGATGCGCGTGATTCCGCCCCCGATGGTCCCAAACGCAGTCGCTCGGTTGGTCGATTATTTTCTACGGGTCGACCCTCGAAGCGCTTGGTCGCCAACGCGCCGGCCGCAGTGTCCGAAGCTGCCTATGAGGCCAGATCTGGTGGATTCAACTGGTTTTTTTTGGTAGCTAGGGACCATGAACAGCCGCCTGCCGCCCGCTTGGTCCAAACACCTGAAAACTCGGTCCGGACCGCAAATCCCGCAGTCGAAAATCGTGCAGCCCAGGGCGGCCTCTCTGTCGCACGTCCAAGCCGACGACGCACTGCTAAGGCAGGCCTTCAACCTTCAGCAGGCAGATCGGTTGGCGGAGGCAGAGGCGCTATGTCAGCGCGTTTTGGCGCGCAATCCCCGACATCCTCTTGCTTTGTATTTGTTGGGCACCTTTGCGCTCGATCTGGATGACGAGATGGCCATTCGCTGTTTTGAGAGGGCCGTGAGGGAAGCACCTCAAAATCCGCACTATCACCTGACGCTGGGTGAAACCTATTTGAAGGTCGGCGAACATTCCGATGCGATCCGCCATCTTGAGGTTGCCTGCCAGCTGAAAGGCGACTGGGTTGAAGCGCTTTGCGCACTTGGGCGCGCCTACACCGAATTCGGCAAGGCCGATCTTGCGGTGCCGCTTTATGAGAAAGCGCTTGAAATCGACAGCGGCCGTTCCGCCATTCGAATGGGACTGGCCAATGCGCTTGTAAGCCTGGGCCGGATGGACGAGGCGGCGGGATATATGAAGGAGGCGATCAGTCACCGTCAGGATATCGCGGCCGCCTACAACGGCCTGGCCAGCATCCGAAAATTCTCTGAAGAGCCGGCGGAATTGAAATCCATTCTGACCGAGTTGAAAAATCCGGGACTCGACAGGAAAAGCATACAGCAGTTCCACCATGCGGCCGGGAAGATACTGAACGATATCAGGCGCTACGACGACGCGATCGGCCATTTCCGCCAGGCAAAGGAACTTTCAACCCGCCGCTTCGGTATGGAGTCCTATCGGCGCAGCGTCGATTTCATGATAGAACTGTTCGATCCCCGGATGCTGGCCGCCAAGGCAGGTCATGGAAGCACATCGGACGTGCCTGTTTTCGTGCTTGGCATGCCGCGTTCCGGCACCACTTTGACCGAGCAGATCCTTGCTAGCCATCCCGACGTCCATGGAGCCGGTGAGCTGACAAAGGTTCGGCGCATCACCAACAGGCTGGCGCCGAAAACACGCTCGCCGGAGGAATTCCGAAAATCCGTCCTGGATATGACAGTTGATCAGTCGAAGTCCCTGGCCGATGAATATCTCACCCATATCAGGCAACGATCGCCCGACGCGCTGCGGGTAGTGGACAAGCTGCCGCATAATTTTGAGCTTATCGGCCTTATAAGGATCTTGTTCCCCAAGGCACAAATCATTCACTGCCGTCGCGATGCCATCGACAATTGCATCTCGTGCTATTTCCTGAGTTTCAACGAGGACAATATCTACAACGCCGATCTCCATACACTCGGACTATATTATCGCGAGTACGACCGGCTTATGCGGCATTGGGACAAGGTGTTTCCAGGGCAAATCCTGCAGAACCGCTATGAGGACATGGTCTCTGACCAGGAAGGCCAATCGCGCCGCCTGATCGACCATCTGGGACTGCCCTGGGACGACGCCTGCCTGCGATTCTTTGACAAGGGCGGCGCGGTGAACACGTTCAGCCGCTGGCAGGTTCGACAACCGATCTACAGCTCGTCCGTCAGTCGCTGGAAGAATTATGGCAGCGCAATCCAACCGCTGATCGATGGCTTGGGCGATTTGGCTGGGAATTGATCCAGCCGTGAAAGCTCCGGCGCTGCCGGACTGGCGAATAGACCCGATTGCCGTAGCTGTCAGGGCTCGGCTTCGTCGGATGGCTTGTCGCTCGCCACCCTTCAGGAAGTGCAGGGGCTCGGTCTCGGGCAGGGTCGCCGCATCTTTGGCAAGCCAATGAAAAACCGGCATGAAAAAACCCGGCGGTTGCCCGCCGGGTTTCGATTTCGAAGGCGAAATTGATTAGAAATCGCGCTGGAAGCGGAGGAGACCGCCGACATTGTTCTTCTTGGTTGCCGCGACCCAGCCGGAGT
>NZ_RZRP01000491.1:0-4748 GCF_003997795.1 Mesorhizobium sp. M7A.F.Ca.US.005.03.2.1
ATGCGCGATATGGGGCATCGTGAAACGGCTCCCGTCAAAAAGAGCCCGGCCGCCAAGCCGGCTCGCCGCCGCAAAGTTGCCGACCAGGAATAGCATTGCCGCTTGCCATTGCCGGCGCCTGCACTGAAAAAGGTCCCGTGACCGTCGCGGGACCTTTTTCATGACCTTTGTCCTCTATGCCGCCGCCGCTCTGGCCGAGATCGCCGGCTGCTTTTCATTCTGGGCCTGGTGGCGGCTGGAGAAGTCGCCGCTTTGGCTGCTTCCCGGCCTCGCCTCGATTGCCCTGTTCGGCTTCCTGCTGGCGCTGGTCGACACGTCAGCGGCCGGTCGCGCCTACGCCGCCTATGGCGGCATCTACATCGTGGCGTCGCTTGGCTGGCTGTGGCTGGTTGAAGGCGTTCGCCCCGACCGCTGGGATCTTGCCGGTGCCGCGCTCTGCATTGCCGGTGCTTCGGTGATCCTTCTCGTCCCGCGGGGCGCTTGAGATGGAGTTGCCTGCCTCCCTTCGCCAAGGTGTCGAGCGTCTGCTCGAAAACGTTCCGCTGGCGGTACTCAAGCAAGCGGCAAAGACGCTGTCCGACCGCTACCGCGCCGAGTTGCGCGACGGCCGTCTGCACATGGCCGAGGATCTGGCGGTGAAGGCCTATCTGGCGACGCGGCTGCCGGCGACCTATGCCGCGATCCGTTCCAGCCTCGACGCGCTGAGCGACGCCAAGCCTGCCTTTCAGCCCAGGACCTTGCTCGATGTCGGCGCCGGCCCTGGCACGGTGCTTTGGGCCGCGACCGATCTGTGGCCCGATCTCGAACAGGCGGTGTTGTTCGAAGCCAGTGCCGCCGTGCGTAAGATCGGCGAGACGCTTGCCGGCAACACTATTGCCGCCCAGACCAGATGGCTGGCCGGTGATGCCACCATCGACCTTGCTGACATCGAGCCGGCCGATCTGGTCACGTGCGCTTATGTGCTCGATGAAATCGCGCCGGCATCGCAGCCGAAACTCATCCACCGGCTCTGGCAACTCACTGGCGACACGCTCCTGATCGTCGAGCCCGGCACCCCCGCCGGCTGGCAGCGCATCCTTGCCGTGCGCCGGCAGCTGATCGAGGCGGGCGCACATGTGCTTGCGCCTTGCGCGCATCAGGCGCCCTGCCCGCTGGTCCAGCCCGACTGGTGCCATTTTTCCCGCCGCGTCGCCCGCTCGCGCCTGCATCGGCTGGCCAAGGATGCCGACGTGCCGTGGGAAGACGAGAAATTCATCTACGTCGCGGCTTCTCGCGACGGCCCCACATCACACCAGGCACGAGTTCTTGCGCCACCGAAATCCGGCTCCGGCAAGGTTCTGCTCAAGCTTTGCCAGGACGACGGCACCGCCGCCGAGCGCTTGTTCACCAAGCGCGACGGCGCCGACTTCAAGTTGGCCCGGCGACTGGACTGGGGCGACAGGCTGGACAACATCGCAAAATGAACAGCGCCATTGTTCTTGCTTTGTTCCGACGAGTCAGATAGAGAACCACGCCCTGTCGAGTCAACCGGAATCGGGGCACGCGAATACTCTCCTGTGGACGATTGGTTGTTCCTGTGAACAACGGGCATCAAGGTTCTTTGGTTGGGTAGTGATGCAGAAAGGTCAGCACCGACTCATCACGTTCTGATATCGAAAGGCCGGGATTGAAATCGGGGATATCATGGCAGAGGCAGCGCGAAAATTCGGCGTCGCGGAAACACCGCTTTATCGTGAAGCGCCAAACAACATCGAGGCTGAGCAGGCGCTGCTCGGCGCCATCCTCGTCAACAACGACGCCTTCTACCGCGTCTCTGACTTCCTCAAGGCCAGCCATTTCTACGAGCCGCTGCACCGCAAGATCTATGAGGTGGCGTCCGAGTTCATCCGTATGGGCAAGGTGGCGACGCCGATCACACTGAAAACCTTCCTGCCGGCCGACGAGAAGGTTGGCGACATGACGATGGCGCAATATGTCGTGCGGCTGGCGGTCGAGGCTGTGACCGTCGTCAACGCCACCGACTATGGCCGCGCCATCTATGACCTTGCGACGCGCCGCGCGCTGATCACCGTCGGCGAAGACATGGTCAACATCGCCTATGACGCGCCGGTCGACATGGCACCCGGCGAACAGATCGAGGATGCCGAGCGGCGGCTGTTCGAGCTGGCCGAAAACGGCCGCTACGATGGCGGTTTCGAAAGCTTTTCCGATGCGTTGAAGAATGCCGTCGACATGGCCAGCGCGGCCTATATGCGCGATGGCCACCTGTCCGGCATTGCCACCGGCCTGCGCGATCTCGACCATCGCATGGGTGGCCTGCAGCCTTCGGATTTGATCATCATCGCCGGCCGCCCAGGCATGGGCAAGACGTCGCTGGCCACCAACATCGCCTACAACATCGCTGCCGCCTATGAGCCTGCCCAACAGGCCGACGGCTCCGTCAAGGCGGCCAATGGCGGCGTCGTCGGCTTCTTCTCGCTTGAAATGTCGTCCGAGCAGCTGGCCACCCGCATTATCTCCGAGCAGACCGAGATTCCATCGTCGAAAATCCGGCGCGGCGATTTGACGGAAGCCGATTTCGGCAAGCTTGTCGCCTACACGCAGGAGAACCACAAGCGCCCGCTCTACATCGACCAGACGGGTGGTATCTCGATCGCCCAGCTCGCGGCGCGCGCCCGCCGCCTCAAGCGCCAGCGCGGGCTGGACCTGATGGTCATCGACTATATCCAGCTGATGCAGGGTTCATCTGCCAAGGCGTCGCAGAACCGCGTCCAGGAAATCACCGAGATCACCACCGGACTGAAGGCGCTCGGCAAGGAGTTGGGCGTGCCGATCATCGCGCTCTCACAGCTCTCGCGTCAGGTCGAAAGCCGCGACGACAAACATCCGCAGCTGTCCGACCTGCGCGAATCGGGCTCGATCGAGCAGGACGCCGACGTCGTGCTGTTCGTGTACCGCGAGGAATATTACATCAAGAACAAGGAGCCGGAGAAAGGCACGCCCGAGCATCTCGCATGGGAGACGAAGATGATCGAGGTCCAGGGCAAGGCCGAAGTGATCATAGCCAAGCAGCGCCATGGACCGACCGGCACCGTCAGCCTTGCCTTCCAGGGCGAGTTCACCCGCTTCTCCGACCTCGCCGAGGAGCATCATCTGCCGGAAAGGTTCGAGTGACCTATTGAGACAGGTCCCATTCCTTGGCGCCCCCCTCTGTCCTGCCGGACATCTCCCCCTCAAGGGGGGAGATCGGATGGCATCGACGCTTTCGCCAATTTTTGGCGTTGAAAAGAAGGCGCAAGCGCTGAAGCTGCAAATCTCCCCCCTGGAGGGGGAGATGGCCGGCAGGTCAGAGGGGGGCGCTGCCCCGCCAGCCTGTCACCGCGTGGCTTCCATCTGATGGCCAAATCGCGCGTCCAATTCATCTGCCAAAGTTGCGGATCGGTGCATCAGCGCTGGGCCGGCAAATGCGATGCCTGTGGCGAGTGGAACACGCTGGTCGAGGAAGGCACGTCCGGCGGCATCGGCTCAGGACCAGCCAACACGCGCAACGCCCGCAAGGGACGCGCCGTGGTGCTGACCACGCTGTCCGGCGATATCGAGGACGCGCCACGCATCATCTCGGGCATTGGCGAACTCGATCGCGCCACCGGCGGCGGTTTCGTGCGCGGCTCGGCGCTGCTGGTCGGCGGCGATCCCGGCATCGGCAAGTCGACGCTGCTCACCCAGGCGGCCGCGGCGCTGGCATCAAAAGGCCACCGCATCGTCTATGTCTCGGGCGAAGAGGCGGTCGCGCAGATCAGGCTGCGGGCACAGCGGCTTGGCGTCGCCACTTCTCCGGTGGAACTGGCTGCGGAGACCAATGTCGAGGACATCCTGGCGACGATCGCCGACGGCAAGCGGCCTGATCTCGTCATCCTGGATTCGATCCAGACGCTGTGGACCGACCTTGCCGATTCGGCACCCGGAACCGTCACCCAGGTGCGCGCTGCCGCCCAGGCGATGATCCGCTATGCGAAATCCACGGGTGCGGCGATCGTACTGGTCGGCCATGTCACCAAGGAAGGCCAGATCGCCGGGCCGCGCGTCGTCGAGCACATGGTCGACGCCGTGCTCTACTTCGAAGGCGAAGGCGGCCACCACTACCGCATCCTGCGCACGGTGAAGAACCGTTTTGGACCGACCGACGAGATCGGCGTCTTCGAAATGTCGGACAAGGGCCTGCGCGAGGTCGCCAATCCGTCCGAGCTTTTTCTTGGCGAACGCCATGCCAAATCGCCGGGGGCGGCGGTTTTCGCCGGCATGGAGGGGACAAGGCCGGTGCTGGTCGAGATCCAGGCACTGGTCGCACCCTCCTCGCTCGGCACGCCGCGCCGCGCCGTCGTCGGCTGGGACGGCGCCCGGCTGTCGATGATCCTGGCGGTTCTCGAAGCCCATTGCGGGGTGCGATTCGGCAGCCATGATGTCTATCTCAATGTCGCCGGCGGCTACCGGATTTCGGAGCCCGCGGCAGATCTCGCAGTGGCGGCCGCCCTGGTTTCCTCGCTCACCGGTCTTGCCCTTCCCGCCGATTGCGTCTATTTCGGCGAAATCAGCCTTTCGGGCGCCGTGAGGCCGGTTGCGCATGCGCAACAGCGCCTCAAAGAAGCCGAAAAGCTGGGTTTTGGAAGCGCGGTTCTGCCCTCGGGCAGCGGGGAACTGGCCGGGGGGATCGGGGCCGGTTCTTTCCAGCCGACCGAGCTTGCCGACCT
>NZ_RZRP01000492.1:0-4746 GCF_003997795.1 Mesorhizobium sp. M7A.F.Ca.US.005.03.2.1
GGTCAAGGCCGTGCTCGACGAGGCCAATGCCCAGGTCGGTGCGGCCGATTACCAGCTTGCTTCCTTGTCCGGGTCCGAGCCGCGTTCGGCGTTCAACGATCCGGGCACCAACGCCGCATCGCCGCGCGATGCTGTCGTGGCCCGCCCAGTCGGTTCCGATCCGGCCGCCGCGATCGGCGCCGGCGTCAAGACGACGCGCAAGGAATCGAGAGCCACCGCCCGCGACCTGAAGCCAGGCCCCAAGGCCATGGTGGTTGCAGCCGCACCGCAGGCCGCCCGTTGGGCCTTGACCAGCGGCGAGCAGGTCGCCACCGTTTCAAGCGCGACGACGGCGCCGGGTTACGCCTACAGCATCGTGCACACGCCGCCGAGCGAGGTCTACACCGCTGGCTTCCAGCCGAGCAGCCAGGTGGCCGATGCCAATCGCTTCACCGGCAACGCCGTCAAGTTCATGTCGGTAGCCCGCTTCCAGACCAAATGACGGCAAACCAATCGACAAAGCCGCGCCGGGCAACCAGCGCGGCTTTTTGCTGCGTGGCCGGATCCGGTCGCGCGGCCCGCCGGCTTCCGATCACACCGGCCTGACATTGCCGTGATCGTGGAACGCCTCGGGCCGTCAACGGTTTCTCCCTCGTTCGTTCAAACCCGGGGATACCCATGAAGAAGATTCTACTGGCATCGGTCATCGCGTTGGCAACCGCTTCGGCGGCCGTCGCCCCTACGCAGGCCGAAACCATTGTCGTCAAGACCCACGATCACATGCACATGAAGAAGCACTGCCGGACCAAGGTTGTCACGACCTGGAAGCATCATCATAGGGTGGTCAGGGAAGTCAGGGTCTGCAACTGATCCGGCCAAGGCAGGCCTGGAAAAAACATCCGGCGGAAACCCGGTAGACGCAAGTCGGCCGGGTTTTTCCATGCCGCCATGAAAGCCTTATTTTGCGAGCTTGCTCGCCGCGCGCGCCAAGGCTTCGATCTCGTCCCATTTGCCGGCCTTGACGAGGTCGTCGGGCGCCACCCAGGAACCGCCGACGCAGACCACGTTGGGCAGGCTGAGATAGTCAGCCGCGTTCTTGGCCGAGATGCCGCCGGTCGGGCAGAATTTCACATCGGCGAGCGGCGAGGCGAAGGCCTTCAGCGAAGCGATGCCGCCCGACTGCTCGGCCGGGAAGAATTTCAGAAAGCGCAAGCCGGCTTCGCGCGCGGCCATGATCTCGCCGGGGGTGATCGCACCGGGCAGCAGCGGAACATCGCTGGCGGCGGCTGCCGACAGAAGCTCGCAGGTGATGCCGGGGCTGACGATGAAGCGCGAGCCCGCGGCAGCCGCCTCTTCGAACTGCCTGGCATCGAGAATGGTGCCGGCGCCGACGATGGCTTCCTCGACTTCACCAGCGACCCGCCGGATCGCTTCCAGCGCGTCGGCGGTCCTCAGCGTGATCTCGATCGCAGGCAGGCCGCCGCGCGCCAGAGCGCGGGCCAGCGGCACGGCATTGGCGACATCGGAGATCTTCAGCACCGGGATGACGGGCTGGCCGTTGAGGAGCGACAGAAGTTTTTCGGTCTTGCTGGGCATGTGTCTCTCCGTGGCGTGGGACAATTCAACCGATTAGCAGAAGGCCGTTTTCCTGTCCACGAAACCGGCCGTGTCGCGATGTCACGCGTCGCCCATACTCGCCAAGCCCAAGTTGACAAGGGTGGCTGCCGGCTCGATGGTGCCGACAGCTTTTGCCCCGGTGGCTTTTCAGGATAGGAATTTTTTCTTGACTCCCTGATCTCAGCTATGGTACAAATTCGCCCATGGTGCAGATTTGCGCCAGCGACCCGCCGAACAGGATGCCTGCTTTGCCTTGAATCGGCTTGCTCGAGCGTCTAGTGGCTTCGGCAATGACATCACTTCCACCCCTTCGCGTCGCCGCGCTCTACCGGTTTGCCCGGCTCGACGCTTTCGAAGAACTGCGCGCGCCGCTCGCCGCATTCTGCTGCGGGCGCGGCATAAAGGGAACGCTGCTGCTGGCGCATGAAGGCATCAACGGCACCGTCGCCGGCAGCGAGACGGCAATTGCCGAACTGATCGCGTATCTCGAAGCCATCGAAGGGCTTGCCGGACTCGAGGTCAAGTACAGCGCGGCCGCGGACATGCCGTTCCATCGCATGAAGGTGCGGCTGAAGCGCGAGATCGTCACCATGGGTGTCGATGACATCGATCCTTCGAAAAGTGCCGGCACCTACGTCGCGCCGGCCGACTGGAACGCTCTGATTTCGCAGCCCGGCACTGTCATCATCGACACGCGCAACGCCTATGAGGTGTCGATCGGCACGTTCAAGGGTGCGATTGACCCGGCCACCGCAAGCTTTCGCGAGTTCCCGGCCTGGGTGGAAACGCACCGGGCGGAGCTCGAAGGCCGCAAGGTTGCGATGTTCTGCACCGGCGGCATACGCTGCGAAAAGGCAACCGCCTATGTCAAATCGCTCGGCTTCGAGGATGTCTTCCATCTCAAGGGCGGTATCCTCAAATACCTCGAGGAGGTTCCGGCCGAACAGAGCCTCTGGCAAGGCGAGTGCTTCGTCTTCGACGAGCGGGTTTCGGTGTCGCACGGTCTTGCCGAGGGTGACGCGGAACTGTGCCGCGCCTGCCGCCACCCGCTGACGCCGGGCGAGCTGACGTCGCCCAAATTCGCTGCCGGTATTTCGTGCCCGCATTGCTTCGATGCGCGTTCGGACGAGGACCGCCAGCGTTATGCCGAGCGCCAGCGCCAGGTCGAGCTTGCGCAGGCGCGGGGCAGGGGGCCGCATATCGGCTCCTGATCCAGCATCGTGCTGCTGCAAAGCGGCTGCCTGTCATTGCAATCTCAAGTTTCGGGACCTACGTCTTCGACGTTCGAAACCCGCCCGTTGGCCGGGCAAATCCTGGAGGCACTGAATGTTCGATCCCAAGAAGCTTCTCGACGATCTGCTCGGCTCGCAAATCCCCGGCACCAGCGGCACCGTTCGCGACAAGGCGGGGCAGGCCGTGCAGATGGCCAAGGACAATCCGCTGGCCGCCGGTGCGCTGGCCGCGGTGCTGCTCGGAACCGGTACTGGCCGCAACGTGACGGGCGCCGCGGTGAAGCTTGGCGGACTGGCCGCGATCGGCGGCCTCGCCTACAAGGCCTACCAGAATTACAAGGCCGGCAACGCGCCCGCGGAAGCACCGGCGGCCGGCCAACCGGAATTGCTGCCGCCGCCCAAGGATACCCCCTTCCACCCGTCGCAGGCGCCGCAAGGCGAGGACGAATTCACGCTGACCCTGGTGCGGGCGATGATCTCGGCGGCGAAAGCCGATGGCCATATCGACGATGAAGAGCGCCAGAAGATCGCCGGCAAGCTCAGCCTGGCCGGCATAGGCTCCGATGCCGAAAAGTTCCTGATGGCGGAGCTGGCAAGCCCGCTCGACCTCGACACGCTGGTGGCCGGCGCCAAGACCGATGCGCAGAAGCTCGAACTCTACACGGCGTCGCGCCTGACCATCGATCCCGACACACGCGCCGAGCGCGGTTATCTCGATCTGCTCGCCGGCCGGCTCGGCCTGCCGGACGCGCTGGTCGACCATGTCGAGGCGACGGTTTCGGCGGCCAAGGTGCCGGCCAAGGCCGGGACGTCACCCAATCCGCGCTGGTAGGCCAAAACGGCACAGGGGGCACTTTCCGGGTTAACCGCTCATTAACCCAGCAAGCGCATCATTCAACACAGTCGGATCGGCTTTTCCTCCTCCCAAGCCCGGTTCAGATCAGGGGCGGTCGCCAATGGCCGCCCTTTTTGTCGGTCCGGCCGGATGGACACGCTTGCCATCGCCGCCGTCATTTGCGATGCCTTCCTTTTCGAGCCAACCCCCCAAAATCAGTCGAGCAAGCGCAGCGCTGCCGGAGGACAATAGCCATGACCGAGCAAAGAACCGCCATCGTCACCGGGGCCGGCACGGGCATCGGCAAGAGCGTCGCCACGGCGCTGCTCAAGGCCGGCTGGAACACGGTGTTCTGCGGACGCCGCAAATCCGTGCTGGATGCAGCCGTGGCTGAGGCCGGGTCCACCGGCGCCAAGGCCCTGGCGGTTGCCTGCGATATCAGCAAGGCAGGCGAGGTCGACGATCTGTTCGAGACCGTGGCGGCGGCCTTCGGCCGTGTCGACCTGCTCTTCAACAATGCCGGCATGGGCTACAAATCGACGCCGATCGACGAGATACCGGTCGAAGTGTGGAACGATATCGTCGGCGTCAACCTCACCGGTTCGTTCCTGTGCGCCCGTGCCGCCTTTGGCGCCATGCGCAAGCAGAAGCCGATGGGTGGCCGCATCATCAACAACGGTTCGGTGTCGGCCTATGCGCCGCGCCCAGGCTCGGTGCCCTACACGGCGACCAAGCATGCCATCACCGGACTGACCAAGACGCTGGCGCTCGACGGCCGGCCCTATGACATCGCCTGCGGCCAGATCGACATCGGCAATGCGCTGACCGACATGGCGCAGCCGATGACGGTCGGTGTGCCGCAGGCCAATGGCTCGATCGCAGCCGAAGCGGTGATGGATGTTCAGCGCGTCGCCGACGCCGTCGTCCACATGGCCAGCCTGCCGCTCGACGCCAACGTGCTGTTCATGACCGTGATGGCGACCAAGATGCCGTTTGTCGGGCGTGGGTGAGCAGCCCGGTTCGCGTAAGCGAATTCATCGTGCCAGTGGCACGATGAATTCGCTTACGCGAACCGGGCTGCTC
>NZ_RZRP01000493.1:0-4728 GCF_003997795.1 Mesorhizobium sp. M7A.F.Ca.US.005.03.2.1
CCCCTATTCCATTCCCCTGATCGCCAGCGACATTGCCGGCCTGCTGGCGCAGACGGGCGGTCCCGCCCATATTGTCGGGCATTCCACTGGTGGCGCCATCGCGCAGGTGCTGGCGCTCGATCATTCGGAACTTGGCCTGAGCTTCACGATCAGCAGTTCCTGGGCGCGAGCCGACAGCCGTTTCCGCACGCTCTTCAGCGCTCGCGCCGAACTGCTGGAGGCCGGCCTGGCCGAGACCTATCAGCGCCTCGGCCATGTGCTCTGCCACGAACCGTCCTACCTCGAAACGCATGCCGGGGAACTCGACGCAGCCGTCGCCGCCGCCCCTGGCACCCTGGCGCCGCTGACAGTCAGTGCTGCGCGCGTTCGCATGTTGCTCGACCATGATCGCCTCGCCGATCTGCCGCGCATCGACGCCCCGGTTCAAGTGATTGCGGCCACCGGCGATATCCTGACGCCATCAGCCCTTTCAGAGGCGATCGCCGCTTCGATACCGGATGCCCGGTTTGTTTTAGTTCCTGGTGCGCATTTTCATCCCCTCGCCGACCCCCAAGGTTTTGCCGCCATCATTCGCCATTTCATTGCCAAGGCCGACAGCTAGTATCATGACCGCTGAAATCGCTCCCGCCCTCCTCGACCTGCGCCTCAAGCCTGGCGTCGATCTCCTCGCCGAAGGGCGCGCCATGGCGCGCGAGTGGCGCCTCGGCGGCTGCCGCTTCCTTACCGAGACTGGGATGTCGTCCGAAGCCGCATGGAAGCGCAAGGCAGCGGCCGAAAAGCGAGTCATGCAGCACGCCCATATCGGCTTCAGAAGCGTCGACCGCACCGTGGCCGCGATCGGCGAGGTGCATGAGCAATGCCGCAAGGCAGGGGTAACGGTCGACCGTTTCGGCATCACACTCGACTGGTCGATGGGATATCCCCAAGCCATGCGTGCAAAGGCTGCGCGCGGTACCGGCATCGTGCTCACCGGCCCAGAGGATTTCGCCCGCATCACCAACGCCGCGCCCGCTGCCGCGCATTTCGGCGACTTCATGCTCGGCCTGCCGGGTGCTGTGGAAAACACCCGCGCCGCCATCGCCGCCGGTGCAACGGCCATCGGCAATCTGGGGCAGTATTTCACCTTCCGGCTGCCCTACTGGGACGATGATGTGGCGACCACCGAAGCGACCGTCACCGCCCTCGGCCTGATCGCGGCCCAGGATGCCGAAATCCTTGTCCATTCCAATCTCGACGACGGCTTCGCCGGACTGTTCATCGACATGGCCTGCGCGCTCGGCATGGTGCTCGTCGAAAAGCACATCGTCGAGGATCTGATCGGCGCGCGGCTCGGCCATTGCTACGGCCACCACTTCAGCGATCCACTGTCGCGCGCTGCCTTCCATGCCGCGCTGGTGCGGGTCAGCGATACGCCGGGCACCATGATCTTCGGCAACACCGTTTCCTACCAGTCGACCCCGGCAGGCAATTACGCAACCCTGGCGAGTTATCTCCTGGCCGACATACTGGCTGTCGGGCGATGGCCCTCCGGCCATGCGATCAATCCGGTACCGGTAACCGAGAACCAGCGCATTCCCGATGTCGACGAGATCATCGACGCACAAACCTTCGCGCACCGGCTCACGCTGCACGCCCCCTTCTACGACCCCGTCTTCGACTGGGCCAGGGTGGAGGCGATGGCCGATGTGCTGGTCGAAGGCGGGCGTCGCTTTGCCGGTGCCGTCATGAAAGGGCTGGCCGAGCGCGGGGTGGATACCGAAGACCCGGCCGCGCTGATGTTCGCCATCCGCCGCATGGGGCCGAAGCGCATGGAGGCGCTGTTCGGCCCGGGCGCGGACGGCATCCGCGGACGCACGCCGCTGATCCATGCCGAATGGGCGCGCGAGCTCAACCACAAGGCCGTCGCCTGGGTCGCGACGCAAAAGCCGCTGGAAAGCCCTAGACCCCTGACCGTCTGCATCGGCACGACCGACGTGCATGAGCACGGAAAATATCTCGTCGAACAGGCGCTTGAAGGCCTGGGCATCGTCATCGCCGATGCCGGTGTGGCCGTCGACCCGGAAACACTCGTCGCCCGCGCCGCCGAAACCGGGGCCGATGCGATCGCCGTCAGCACTTACAATGGCGTGGCGCTGCGTTATGCACAGGCGGTGAAAGCAGCGATGGCGGCACGCGGACTTGCCTTGCCGGTGCTCATCGGCGGACGATTGAACGAAGTGCCCAAGGAGTCCAATTCGGGCCTGCCGGTCGACGTGACCAAGGATATAGCAGACCTAGGCTGCCTGCCCTGCGCCGACCTCGACGAGATGCTGCGTGCCCTGCGTTCCATCCGGCCCGTTGCCTGAAACGGGCAGGCTTCGTCTTACGCAACGACAGGGGCGTGCCTTACCAGGCGGTCATGCCGCCGTCGACCGTCAGGATCGAGCCGGTGGCGAAAGAGGATTCGTCACTGGCGAGCCACAGGATTGCATTTGCGATTTCAACCGGCTGCGCGACGCGATTCATCGGTGAGCGCGCGTTCAATGCCGCGACAAACCCCTGAGGATCGGGATGGGTTTCCAGCATGGTTTCGAAATAGCTCGACCAGGTCACACCCGGTGCCACGGCGTTGACGCGGATCTTGTCCGCAACATGGTCAAGCGCCATGGCACGCGTCAGCGCCGCGACGCCGCCCTTGGAGGCGACATAGGCCGCCCGATCGGCAAGTCCGACATGGGCCACGTTGGAAGCGGTGTTCACGATCACCCCGCCGCCGCCCGCGGCCATGACGGGAATGACATATTTGGAGCAGAGAAAGACGCCCTTGAGGTTCACGGCCATGAGCGCGTCCCAATCCGCCGCCGCGGTGGTGACAACCGAACCGCGTATGCCGTAACCGGCATTGTTGACCAGAATGTCCACCCGCCGAAGGCCTCTTGCGCGCGGCGCACCATCGTCGCCACGGAGACTTCGTCCGAGACGTCCGCCTCCCAGGCCAGCGCTCCGGTCCTGCCGGCCACCTCGCCGGCCCGCGCGCCGTCGCGATCGACGACCAGAACGCGCGCGCCCTCCTTCGCAAACAGTTCCGTGACGGCCGCGCCGATACCGGCGCTGGCTCCGGTGACGATGGCCGCCTTGCCCTCCAAACGCATGATCGATCCCCTTTTCACAAACTTGTTTTGCCCTATCTTGCAGAAGCGCTTGCAAAGTGTCGACACTTTTGTATTTAATTTCGGCACGAACTCGGGGATATCGGTGAAAAACACTCCTTCCGTCGAACAACATCTGGAAATCTATCGCCGGATGCTGCTGGTGCGGCATCTCGAAGAGGGCCTTGGGGCGCTTCACAAGGAAGGACGCACGCGCGGTCCGATCCATCGCTGCGATGGCCAGGAAGCCGTCGGCGTCGCCGCGACCGCCGTGCTGGAGGCCGGCGACAAGGTCGCCACCACCCATCGTGGCCACGCGGTCTATATCGGCAAGGGCATGGCCGTACACCCGGTGGTGGCCGAGATCTTCGGGCGGGCCACCGGTGCCTGCGGCGGGCGCGCCGGCCACATGCTTGTGGCCGATGCCGAAAAGGGCGTGATCGGCGGCAATGCCATTGTCGGCGCAGGCATTCCAGCCGCCACCGGCATGGCGCTGTCGATGCAGATCCTCGGCACCGGCAATGTCGCCATGTGCGTCTTTGGCGACGGCGCCGCGCAAACCGGCATCTGCCACGAAGCCATGAACATGGCGGGGCTGTGGAAATTGCCGGTCGTCTTCGTGCTCGAACACAACCAGTTCGGCCTGACCGTTCCCTCAGAAGTCCAGTCGCCGGTCGAGGACCTGTCGATCCGCGCCGCCGGCTACGCGATGCCGGCCGAGATCGTCGACGGCAATGACGCGGTGGCTGTCTACCGCGCCGTGTCGGCCATGGTCGAGCGCGCCAGGCGCGGCGAAGGCCCCGGCATGGTCGAATGCAAGACCTACCGCGTCGAAGGTTTCTCCACTTCCGACATGGGCGGCTATCAGAAGCCGGAGGATATTGCGGCCTGGAAGGAACGTGACCCGTTGCTCGTCTCGCGCAAGGCGCTTTTGGGCGACGTCGGCGAGGCGAAACTCGCGGCAATCGAGGTGGCGGCCAGAGCTGAGGTCGACGAGGCATTCGCGGCGGCCCTCTCCGACCCGATGCCCGAATTCTCGCTCGACGAAGCCTGCAACCCCTACAGCGAGGCACACTGACATGGCCATGATGCGGTATGCCGAAGCGCTCAATGCGGCACTGCGCGAAGAGATGCAGGCCGACCCCTCCGTCTTCGTCTTTGGCGAGGACATCGGACGCTATGGCGGCGTCTTCAAGGTGACGAAAGGGCTGATGGAGGAATTCGGCGAAACGCGGGTGCGCGACACGCCGATCTCCGAACAGGCGCTGACCGCCATGGCCGTGACCGCCGCGATGACCGGCACGCGGCCGGTGCTGGAAATCATGTATGCGGATTTCGTGCCGCTGACGCTCGATGCGCTGGTCAACCAGGCATCGATCTACAATTACATCTGGAACGGCCAGGTCAAGATGCCGTTCGTGCTGCGTACGCAGGGCGGCGCCGGCGCGCAGCACTCCAAGTCGCTCGATTCCATGCTTGCCCACATACCCGGCATCAAGGTCGTTGCTCCTTCGACGCCCGCCGACGCCAAGGGCATGCTGAAGGCCGCGATCCGCGACGACCAGCCGGTGGTCTTCCTCGAGCACAAGCTGCTCTACAA
>NZ_RZRP01000494.1:0-4716 GCF_003997795.1 Mesorhizobium sp. M7A.F.Ca.US.005.03.2.1
TCGTAGACCCGGCGGCCAACCGCCTCCAGCGCGCGAATGACGATGTTGGGCGGTCGCACCGGGCCGGATTCGGGTTCGCGCCGCACGGCCTCGCCGACAGCTTCGAGCAGGATCGAAGCGATCTCGCTCTGGCCTTGCATCTGGATTTCGACACCCTTCTTCTCGAAGGCGCTGACCAGCCGGTCGATCAGCCAGGCGCCGGCAGTGTCCATCTTCTCGATCTTGGAAACATCGAGCGCCAAGGTTTTGAAGCCGCTTCGCTTTTCGATCTTGCGCATGTCGGCGTCGACGAGTGCAACGGTCCGTGTCGTCCAGATTCCGGAGAAAGCGCAGCCAAGAACGCCGTCCTCCTCGCCGATCGCCACGCGCGGTTCGTGGTCAGCCTCCCCTGCGGTCGTGCCGCTTGCGTCGCGCTTGCCGATGGTCAACATGGCGTCCTGTTTAGCCTGACGGGTCTGACCTGTCGATTTGCCGACAACGCTTGTCGCACAGCAGGAGCAGAAAAATATGGCGCGTGTCATTTCGGTCGAGGCCGAGCGTTTTCCCATCGCCGGAACCTTCACCATTTCGCGCGGTTCCAAGACCGAAGCCGAAGTGATCTCCTGCACGATCAGCGACGGCGGCCATTTCGGCCGCGGCGAATGCGTCCCCTACAAGCGCTATGGCGAGACGATTGAGGGCGTGCGCGAGGCGATCGACGCCATGCGCGGCCGGATCGCCGATGGCATCAGCCGCAGCGCCTTGCTCGATGCCATGCCGGCCGGAGCCGCCCGCAACGCCATAGACTGCGCCCTATGGGATCTGGAGGCGAAGCTCAGCGGAACATCGGTGGCGGTTGCGATAGGCGCTGTTCCCTTGCAGGCGCTCGAAACCGCCTACACGCTGTCGCTGGGCGAGCCGGAGGCGATGGCGGCGCAGGCCCGCGCCAATGCCGCGAGGCCGCTGCTCAAGGTCAAGATCGGCGGCGACAACGACATTGCCCGCATCCGCGCGGTCAGGCAGGCAGCGCCAGACAGCCGCATCATCCTCGACGCCAATGAGGGCTGGAGCGACGACAACATCGTTGCGAACCTCGCCTTTGCCGCCGAACAAAGCATCGCGCTGATCGAACAGCCGCTGCCGGCCGGTCATGACGAGATCCTGCGCCATATCGCGCATCCGGTGCCGATCTGCGCCGATGAAAGCGTGCACGAGGCTAAGAATCTCGAAGCGCTTGTCGGTCTCTACGATGCCGTCAACATCAAGCTCGACAAGTCGGGCGGGCTGACTGCGGCACTGGTGCTGCGCGATCGCGCCCGCGAACTCGGTTTCGGCGTGATGGTCGGCTGCATGGTCGGCACCTCATTGGCGATGGCGCCAGCGGTGCTGCTTGCCCAGCATGCCGATTTCGTCGACCTCGACGGTCCGCTGCTGCTTGCCCGCGACCGGGTACCGGGCCTTGTCTACCAGGGATCGCTGGTGTCACCGCCCGATACGGCGCTCTGGGGCTGAGCGCGCAGCAAGGCCGATCAGCGCCAGTCCGATCAACGCAATCGGGATCATGGCAAAGAAGCCGTCGACACCGAGACGGTCGTAGAGCGGGCCGGACGCCAGCGTCACCACCGCCATGAAGAAGCCGTTGGAGAAATAGGCGATGCCTTGCGCGGCACCTGTCCGCTCCTCGGAGATCGTTTCGCCGATCATCTTCTGCAGCCCGATCAGCCCCAGCGCCACCGAGACCGAGTGCAGCGACTGGACAGCGAAGAAGCCGGGAATGCCGAGGCCGAGCGGCCAGACCAGCGGAAAGGCGATCCAGCGCACGATGGAGCCGATTCCGGCCATCACCATGACCGACACGACGGAGAACCGGTCGAAAAAGCGGGTGAACATCATGAACATGCAGACTTCCGACACCACGCCCCAAGCCCATAAGAGACCGACTACCGAATCACCGAGGCCGATCGACTTCCAGTAGATGGAGACGAAACCGTAGAGGAATGCGTGGCTGGCGGTGATGACGCCGACGCCCATGGAGAAATACAGGAAATACGGGTTGAGAAGCTTCGGCGCTGAATGCTGGATGTCGGTGGCCGACAGCGGCGAGGCGCGCCGCGGACGGCCAAGGCGCGGCGCCAGCAGGCCAGCGGCAAGGGCGGCGGCAAACGCCACCAGAATGATAACCGGAACGGCTTGTGAACCGGTTACCGACAGAATGAAGCCGCCGGCGATATTGGCGAACAAATAGGAAATCGAGCCCCATTTACGCATGCTTGTGTAGTTCGAACCGAAGCGGCGGACACCAGAAAGAGCCAGCGAATCGGCGATCGGCGAATGCGGCGTCCAGACGATGGTCAGCGCCAGCGAGACCGCCAGCACCATCGCATAGGTGGGTGTCAGGAAATAACCTGCCGACAAAAGCAGCGACGCAGCCATCAGCGCGACATAGACGTCGGCGCGGTCCCTGGCACGGTCGGCCAGCGCGGTCAGCAGCGGCGTCGTCACCACGCGCAGGAACATCGGCGCCGCCAGAATGACCGCGATCTGCTCGGCATGAAAACCCTTGGCCTGCAACCACAGCGGAAAATACGGCAAGTGCGTTCCGAGCGGCACGAAAAGCGTCGCGAAGATGAGGCTCATGCGCAGTTCGAAATGGCGCGGCTTGACGAGTTGTTCGGGCGAGAGCTGCGGCAGGGACATGAATCGATCCAATCGCGCTGTATTCGACCGGAGGGCAACGCGTATCGATCCCTTAACATGGACGAAAACCGGACGAAACCGGTTGGACTAATTGATTGATTCCGAAGCCCGAAAGGACTTCGGACTAGGCCGCCTGCCCTACCCGGTCCTCGATGAGCAGCGGGATAAAGGGCTCGTCCGGCGCCTCGGGCAGCACCTGCGCCCAGGTCAGGATTTCCATGCGGCCGTCAAAATGCTCGACCACAGCCGTACAACTTTCCACCCAGTCGCCGGTGTTGATGTACTGGACATCGCCAAAATTTTCGATGACGGCATGATGGATGTGGCCGCAGATGACGCCATCGACATGCGAACGGCGCGCCTCGTCGGCAAGCATGGTCTGGAACGAGCCGATGAAGTTCACCGCCTTCTTGACGTTGTGCTTGGCCCAGGACGAAAACGACCAATAAGGCAGGCCGAGCAGTTGGCGCAGCCGCGTCACCACGCGGTTGACCAGCATGGCCGCGTCATAGGCGTGGTCACCGAGATAGGCGAGCCAGCGCGCATTGTGGACCACGGTGTCGAACTGGTCGCCATGGATGACGAGCAGCCGCTTGCCGTCGGCGGTCTCGTGGATGGCGCGATCGGCAACGACGATGCCGCCGAAATGCACGCCCTGGAACTGGCGGGCGAACTCGTCATGGTTGCCGGCGATGTAGGTGATGGTGGCGCCCTTGCGCGCCTTGCGCAGCAGTTTCTGCACGACGTCGTTGTGGCTTTGCGGCCAATGCCAGCTCCGCCGCAGCCGCCAGCCATCAACGATGTCACCCACCAGATAGATGATATCGGCATCGTGATATCGAAGGAAATCGATCAGGAACTCGGCCTTGGCCGCCTTCGAGCCCAGATGGACGTCGGAAATGAACATGCTGCGGAAAGTGCGGGGCTCTTGGCCGGACATCGCGATTTCACCGTTGCTTTCGCGAGCCTATGCCCCGAGTCATGCAACAACCGTATGACGGTTGCGATTGGTCCAGCCGAAGGACTAGCTTGCCGGCCAAATCACAGGAGAAATCGTCATGGATCTCGGTATCCGCGGAAAGAAGGCCATCGTCTGCGCTTCGAGCAAGGGACTTGGGCGCGGTTGCGCCATGGCGCTGGCGGAAGCCGGCTGCGACATTGTCGTCAACGGACGCAATGCGGAGCTGGTGGCGAAAACCGCCGCTGAGTTGCGCGAGCGCTATGGCGTCACGGTGACGGAAGTCGTCGGCGACGTCTCGAAGCCGGAGGTGCAGAAGGCGCTGCTCGTGGCTTGCCCCGAGCCGGACATCCTGGTCAACAACAATGGCGGACCGCCGCTTCGCGACTTCCGCACGCTCGATCGCGAAAAGATCCTCGAAGGCGTTACCCAGAACATGGTGACTCCGATCGAGCTCGTGCAGGCCGTGCTGGACGGCATGGCGGCGCGCGGCTTCGGTCGCATCGTCAACATCACCTCGCTGTCGGTCTATGTGCCCATTCCCGGCCTCGACCTGTCGTCCGGCGCGCGTGCCGGCCTGACCTCGTTCCTTGCCGGCGTGGCCAGAACGGTTGTCGACCGCAACGTCACCATCAACAGCCTTCTGCCGGGCAAGCTCGACACCGACCGGCTGCGCGGCCCGCATGAGGCCGGCACAGTCGAAAGCCCTGAGGCCGCAGCCGCGCGCAAGACCCGCATCAGCGCCGATGTTCCGGCCAAGCGGCTCGGCACGCCGGAGGAGTTCGGCCAGATCTGCGCCTTCCTGTGCTCGGTCCATGCCGGCTATCTGACCGGGCAGAACATACCGGTCGATGGTGGTCTTTACGTCAGCGCCTTTTGATCAACTTATCCGTGAAACGGTCGGAGCCGTCCGTCAGAAAATCGTCATAAGTATTTGATTATTCGAGGTCTTCTACGCGCCGCCGGGTATTGCCGCCGGCGCGTCAATTAGCGTCGCGAAAAGCCACGGCTGCATGCTAAAAGGGAATCTCCAGGCAGATTTCGAGGGAGTGGCCGCATGGAAGGCGAGAGCAAAAAGCTGT
>NZ_RZRP01000495.1:0-4715 GCF_003997795.1 Mesorhizobium sp. M7A.F.Ca.US.005.03.2.1
CCTTGCGGGGGAGATCGCCGGCCGGCCAGAGGGGGGTGCCTCGGAACAGGCATGGGTGAAGTATCCCGCTATCCGCTGAGCCTGTGGAAAGCCAATTCCACGAATCGCTTGCAGCCGTCTATTCGACAAACACCTTCACGCTCGCCGCGCGTCCCGCGGCGTCGATGACGGTCAGCGTCGAATAGCCGGCGCCGTCGGGCTGCCAGGTCGCGGTGCGGCGACGGTCGATGCCCACCAGCGGCTTGCCGTTGGCCAGCCAGCGGAATGGCGCACGGCCGCCTTGCAGTTTCAGCACCAGCGGCGAGGCGTCGACCGAATTGGTGCCGAGATCGACGCGGGCGCCGTCGGGCGGGAAGATGATGGTCGGTGCGGGTTCGGTCACTGTCGCCTGCACCAGGCCGTCCGCTCCGGCGCCGAAGCGGGCGAGCGTCACCGGCAGGTCCTCGCGCCTGGGGCTGAACAGTCCGGGCGGCTTGCCCGGCAAGGGGACGGCGACCAGGCCCGAGCGGACAAAACCGTCGAACAGGATGGGAGCGGCCGAGACATAACCGGACAGTCCGGGCACCGCGCCGGCGTCGGGACGGCCGACCCAGACACCGAGCACATAGCGGCCGTCGAAGCCGACCGACCACGCGTCGCGGTACCCGTAGGACGTGCCGGTCTTGTAGGCAATGCCGCGCTGCAGGGCACCCTCGGGCGGCTTGACGCCCGACAGTATGTCGATGATCTGCCAGTTGGCCTGACCGTCGAGGATGGTGGCGCTGGTGCGCTCGGCATTGGCCGGCTCGGTGCCGTCATGCAGCGTGTGCGTCTTGCCGCCATTGGCGAGCCCTGTGTAGAGCTGGACGAGGTCGCGCAGCGTGACGCCTACGCCGCCAAGGCCGATGGCCAGGCCCGGCGCCTCGTTGACCGGCAGTATGGGGCTGACGCCGGCCTGGCGGAAGCGCGCCATCAGCCGCGTTGGCCCGACCGCGTCGAGCACGCGGATCGCCGGCACGTTGAGCGACAGTTGCAGCGCTTGCCGGATGCTGACATCGCCCTGGTAGCCCATGTCGAAATTCTTCGGCCGGTAGCCGGAGAAATCGACAGGGCTGTCATCGATCAGCGTCTCCTGCGCCACCAGGCCCTGTTCGAAGGCAAGACCGTAGATGAACGGCTTCAGCGTCGAGCCGGGCGAGCGGACGATCTTTGTCATGTCGATCCAGCCGGAGCGGCTGGCGTCGAAGAAATTGGCCGAGCCGACTTCGCCAAGGATGTCGCCGGTGCGGGAGTCGGCCAGCACCATGGCGACCGACAGGCGAGGGCCGAGCTTGGTGGCGGCGTCCCTCGCCACCTGTTCCAGCCCCTCCTGGACGCTCTTGCGGATCGTCAGTTGCAAGGGCTGGCCGGGGACGGCCTTGGGCAACATCGCATAGGCGGCGTGCGCGGCGAGCGCCGGCAGCGTGCGGCGCAGGTCCGAGACATCGTCGAGGGCGGCCCGTGCGGCCTCGCGCTCGCCGAGCAGGCGGGAGGAGACCATTCGGGTCAGCACCCGGTCGCGGGCGGCGTGGGCGATCTTCAAATTGCGGTCGGGCCGCCGCTTTTCCGGCAGCTGCGGCAGGGCGACGAGCAGGGCGGATTCGGAAACGGTGAGCCGTTTCGGCTCCTTGCCGAAATAGGCCAGCGAGGCGGCGCGCACGCCTTCCAGATTGCCGCCATAGGGCGCCAGCGTCAGGTAGCGTTCGAGGATTTCGCGTTTCGACAGCCGCCGTTCGATCTGGATGGCGCGCAGCATCTGCTTGATCTTGGAGCCGAGGCTGCGGCTTTCGCGCGGCTCGATCAGCCGGGCAAGCTGCATCGAAAGCGTCGAGCCGCCGGAAACGATGTGGCCGCTGGTGGCGAACTGGCCGGCGGCGCGCGCCAGCGCCAGCACGTCGACGCCCTCATGGTCCCAGAAACGTTTGTCTTCATAGGTGACCAGCATGTCGACGAATTGCTTGTCGACCTGGTCGAGCCGGGTTTCGAGCCGCCAGTAGCCGTCCGGCGTGGCGAAGGCGCGCAACAACTGGCCATCGCGGTCCTGGATTTCGGTGGAGACCGTGAGTTCGGCTGGAAGCGGGGGCGGGAAGGCGCGGTCGAGTTCCCAGAGGGACGCGGCGGAAAGGGCGAGGATGCCGGCGCACCCTGCCGCTCCAACAGCGAATTTGCGAAGCATCTTCATGGCAGTAAAGATGCCCCCTCATCCGGCCGCTTCGCGGCCGCCTTCTCTCCGGTGGGGAGAAGAGACTGGCGCCAGCGCTGGCCGTCTCCTCTCCCCTCGGGGAGAGGTCGACCGAGCGAAGCGGAGGGCGGGTGAGGGGGCACTTTGCTCATCGCGTCCATCACCATCAGCGCCTTACGGCGCCTTGATCTCCATCATGCCGGTGGCGGTGCGGGCCGAGTATTGGGGCCGATACATGTCTTCCACCGTTGCCGCGGGGTGCGCATAGGTACCCGGCGTCACGGCGCGCACGACATAGGCGAGGGTCAGATTGTGGTCGTGGTCGCCGTCGGCCGGGTTGAATGCCGCGACGAAACGGTCGTCGCGGAATTCGAGATGGGCCGCATCGGTCTGCGCAAGCCACGAGAAGTTCGTCAACTGGGCGCTGGAGACCAGGCCGGGATTGTCGATCTCGAAGCCGGCCGGCAACAGGTCGGTGACCAGCAGGCGCGACGGCCATGTGTTCTGCTCGTTGACCTTGAGCACGACGACATAGCGTTCGTTCTGAGTCGCCTCCGTGACATTGGCTTCGGTGCCGTCGAGCTTGTAGTAAGTGCGGCTGATTGTGAAGCCGTCGCCGCCGGCCGGCAGCGGCTGGACCGGCGACGCCACCGTGGTGACGACGGCCTGCAGCGGGGTCTTGCCGGTGTTGGCGATGGTCAGTGGGCTGTCGACAAGGTCAGAGCCTTCGACCTGGTTGGAGTAGCCGCCGGAATGTGCCGCGCCATTGACGGTCAGCGTGATCGTATCATTGCCTTCTTTCAGCGCGCGGGCCGCCAGCAGCATCCAGGATTCGTCCTGGGTGCTGGTCCAGCGGGCTTCGGCGCGTTCCTTGGTCACCAGCCTGATCAGCTCCGGCACGATTGTCGGTACCGGCTTGGATTCCGCCGCCAACGCCAGCATCGCCGCGCCATCACGCAGCCGCGAACCGTAGTCGGAGCGGTAGTAGTCGTAGTCGGTGGTCGACTTGGCCAACTGCAGGGCAGTCTTGAACGTCGATTCCGCACGCGGTGTATCGCCGTAGAGCGCCAGGCTTGCCGCCAGCTGGGCAACGGCCATCGGGCTGGAAAAAGCTTCGAGCTGCGTGTCCGCATAGTAGCGCAGGTCGCCGATCGAGGCCTTCTTGTTGCGGGCCAGAACGTAGAGGGCGTAGGCGATCTCGCTGCCCCGGTCCTGGACGCTCTGGTCGTAGCCGAGTGAGTTCTGCAGGTTGCTGAGCGCCTGGTTCATGGCCAGGCTCGGCACGTCGTACTTCTGCTCGCGCGCCCTGGTCAGGAAGTCGGTGACATAGGCATCGAGCCACAGATCGCCGGAGCCCGGGCCCCACAGGCCGAAGCTGCCGCCCGAGGCCTGGTAGCTCAGAACCTTGTAGATGGCGTCCTGGATGCGGCCATGGATATCGGGATCGCTGGCCATGCCGATGCCGGACGCCAATTCATTGACGTAGAGAAGCGGCATGGCGCGGCTGGTGGTCTGCTCGGCGCACCCATAGGGGTAGCGGTCGAGCGTCATCAGCAGCGAAGGCACGTCGAAGGCGGCAGCCTGCGAAACGCCGACGCTGACAGAGGCGCCGTCGAGCAGGCTTGCCGCGAGCAGCTCCTTGTCGACGCGAAGCGCGCCGCCATCGCCCTTGAGGTCGACCACCAGGCGGGTGGTGACCGGTAATTGCGCCGGGCGCACCGGCACATAGAGCGTCTGCTCGACCTTGGTACCGTCGGCATGGGCAAGCTTGATGGTGAGCGAGGCATTGCCGGCCGTCTGAGCGATCAGCGGCACGGTCAGCGTCTGGCGCTTGCCCTGGGCGAGCGTCAGCTTCTGGGGCAGGGGCTTGTCGCCCGTCGACAGGTCGCCCGTCGTTTCGATCGAGAACGCATAGTCGCCGGCCGGACCGTCGGTGTCGGCGACGTCGAGGCGCATAACGGCGGCGTCACCAGGCGCCAGGAAGCGCGGCAGGCCGGCGGTGATGACCACGGGATCGCGCACGATCACGTCGGACTGGGCGTGGCCGACCGCGTCCTTGGTCCAGGCGACGGCCATGACGCGCACGGTGCCGTTGAACTGCGGGATGTCGAAGTCGACCCGCGCCTTGCCGTCGGCGTCAAGCTCGACGACGCCGGAAAAGAAGGCGACAAGCTTTTCGGTCGGCGGGCTGCCTTGCGCCTGCATGTTGGCGCCGTCGCCGCCGGTCCTGAGCTTGCCGGCGTTGCCCAGAGAACCGTCGATCAGGCGACCGTAGATGTCGCGGATTTCCATGCCCAGCATGCGCTGGCCGAAGAACCAGTTCTCCGGATCCGGCGCCTTGTAGTTGGTCAGGTTGAGGATGCCGACATCGACGGCGGCAACCATGACATAGGCATTGCTGCCCGGCTGCACGCCGGCGACCGAAACCGGGATCGACAGCTGCTGGCGCGGCATGGTCTTGTCCGGTGGCGTCAAGGTGATGGCGAGCTTCTTCGAACCCGGATCGACCTTCAGC
>NZ_RZRP01000496.1:0-4706 GCF_003997795.1 Mesorhizobium sp. M7A.F.Ca.US.005.03.2.1
GAGCGAATCGATGAAGCCGAACAGTTGCGGCCGGTTGGAGCCGTAGAACTCACCAAGCTCCTTGACGAAGGTGAGCACGGCCGGGCCGACCATGACGTGGTAGATCACCTCGGTCTCGGCCGGGATCTGCGGAAAATACTTGGTGAAGGATGATTCCGTCGGCGGGATGGCGATCTGCGCGATGACCTCGCCGCCTTGCGCCTTCAGCGCCGGCGGCAGGTAGTCGCGGTGGTCGTAGCCGAAGGCGAAATCCGGGAAGATCTGCGTCACCTTCTTGCCGGCGTTAGCCGCGATCCACGGCGCCATCGACTGGATCTGGCTCTTCACGTCGGTGATGCCGGGCTGGAAGACATAGCGGTTCAGCTTGGTCGAGGCGACGTGATGGCCTTCGCTGACGACGAAATAGGGCATCTTGTTTTCGCCGGCGGCGGGCGCCGAGCCGATGACGACATGCGAGAACAGCGTGCCGAAGACGATGTCGGTTTTGTGCTGGGTGGCGAACTTGCCGACCACCTCGGCGCCACGGCCGGGATCGGTGCCGTCATCCTCGATGATCACCTCGACCTGGCGGCCATTGATGCCGCCGGCTGCATTGATCGCCTTGACTGCGGCAGCTGTCGTCTTTTCGTACCAGCGGCCATAGGCAGCGCCGATGCCGGTGCGGTGCGACTGGAAGCCGATCTTGATCGGCGCCGAACTCTGCGCCTGGGAATAGCGGACGAAGCCAGGGGCAAGGCCGAGGCCGGCGCCTGCGGCCAGACCTTTCAGTGCGGTGCGGCGGGTGAGCGTGGATCTGGAGAGATCGAAAAACCCATTCTTGTCAGTCACGGCAGTTCCCCTGTTTTTGAGTTTTGACTGGCTGCAACGAGGCAAAAAATCGCATGTGTACAAACTAAATCACCAAAGCCCCGACGTGGCAAGCGGGCTTTCCCCGAAGGCATGCTGGTCGCCTTTTCTCATCCGACAGTCGGCGTGGCAAGCAACCAGAGGCCGAAGACGGTGTAGGCGATCATCAGCAAGGTAAGCGGGAACTGGCTGAGGGCCGCGCGGGAGGGCTGTGGGTGCAGGCGCCAGGCGAAGCCGTGAGCGACGAGGACGGCGAGCACATGGCCCAGGATGATGGCGCCGGCCTGGATATTCCACAGCCACCACGCAGAGTCCGCCCCCGCAACGATGCCGGCCTCAATCTGCATATCGGCGGTGCCGAACAGGTTCCAGCCCATCGCGAACGGATCGGAAAGTGCCGCAAGCGCATATTGGCCGTCGACGAGCAGCGCCGTCAGATAATGCGCAATGTGATAGGCAAGCGCGATCGGCACGATCGACCACACCAGCTGACCGGCCGCCTGGTTAAGAATGTGGTCGCTGCCGGCAAGACGTTGGCCGAGCCAGACGGCAAGCAGGAACACCGCCGCCAGCAGCGCGAATGTCAGGATCAGCCCGAAAGTGCCGCTGCCGATCAGCGCCGTGCGGCCGGGAAATTCGAGCGGGTTGATGCCGAACAGGCCGAGCCAGAAGAAGGTTTTGGACAGGCCGTCGAAGGACACCGACGACAGCGCAAGCAACAGGAAGGCGATGCCGCTGGGCGGCAACGGTTCGGCGGCAAGCAGCTTGGCGCCGGGCCAGCAGAGCGCGAGCCGGCCGGCGTCGTTGCGCTCGATGGGCGCGAAGCGCGCCACCATGGAGAAGAAGACCGTCAGGAATTCTCCGCCGCGGCTCCAGCCGCGATAGCCGAATGCCAGCATGGCAATGAGGGTGAGCAGCCAATAGAAGCCGGCAGCATATGCCAGCCGCGCCGGATCGTCGGGCGCCGGATCGATGAGTTCGAACCAGGCAAAGGCGAAAAACAGGATGAACGCTGGCCAGCAACCGAGCCATCGGGGAAGCCGCGGTATCCCTTCATCGCCCGCGCGCAAGAGACGTGAGATCAGACGCCAGGGCCCGTACCAGGGATTGAGCCACGACCAGAGGTCGCCGAAGACGCCCTGCAGCAGCGTGAGGCCGGCCCACATCAGTGTCCAGATCAGCAGCGGCAGCGGATTGGAGAGTGGGTCGCGGCTGCCGAACAGGCCGGCGGCAATGAGAATTGCAAAGCCGGCAAAGGATATCAGGCTGATGGCGGCGCGGGCGCTGTCGCCGAAGGTGAACAGCGGCAGGCGTCGGCGCCAGAAGCGGTCAAGCGAAGCCGCCGGCAGCAGCGCCAGGACGAGGAAGCTGATCGCCACGGCGAAAGCGCCTCCAACCAGATAGTAGCCGGTCGGCAACAGCAGGACGTGGCCCTGATCGGAGGCGTGTGCGCAGGCGGGGGCGGGCAATACGAGCGATACGGCTGTAAGCAACAATGCCAACGATAGATGACGGCACCCTGCGGCGCCCCCCTCTGTCCTGCCGGACCCGGCTCTTCGCCGTCGCTCCGGGCGTTCGTCGTTCGGAAAGCCAAGCAATTGGCTTTCCGTCCGCTGCGCGGACCACTCCTCACCCCCCGCAAGGGGGGAGATTGGCAGTTCGCTCGATCGGCGCTTTTCGTTGGGCGTCGAAAATTGGCGAAAGCGGAGATGACGTCCAATCTCCCCCCTTGAGGGGGAGATGTCCGGCAGGACAGAGGGGGGCGCCAGGGAACTCGGCCTATCCAAGAGGCCCACCACCCCTCACACCTTGACCAATTGCTCCACGCGGTCCTTCTCGCCAAAAATCCTGAGATACCGCTCGATCTCTTTCACATCGCCGGTCGCCTTGGCCGGATTGTCCGACAGCTTGACCGCTGGCCTGCCATTGGCCTCGGTGACCTTGCAGACCAGCGATATGGCGTCGAGGCTGTTGGTTTCCGTCGGCGCGCAGCCTTCGAAATCATTGGTCAGATTGGTGCCCCAGCCGAACGACATACGCACCTTGCCCTTGAAGTGGCGATAGGTCTCCTCGATGGTTTCGACCTCGAGCCCGTCGGAGAAGATCAGCAGTTTCTGCTTGGGGTCCTTGCCCTTGTCGCGCCACCAGGACAGGATTTTTTCGCCGCCTTCGATCGGCGGCGCGCTGTCGGGGCGAAAGCCCGTCCAGTCGGCCACCCAGTCCGGCGCATCGCGCAGGAATGAGGCTGTGCCGAAGGCGTCGGGCAGCACGATCAAGAGATTGCCGCCATAGTAGCGCTGCCAGTCCTGCAGCACCTTGTAGGGCGACTGTCTCAGCTCTTTTTCCGAGTCGGCAAGCGCGGCAAACACCATCGGCAGCTCATGTGCGTTGGTGCCGAGCGCTTCGAGGTCGTTGTCCATGGCCAAAAGCACGTTGGAGGTGCCGGTGAACGCCTCGCCGATGCCTTCCTTCAACGCCTCGACACACCAGCGCTGCCATAGGAAGGAATGGCGCCGGCGCGTGCCGAAGTCCGAGATGCGGATGCCGGGCAGCGCCTTCAGCCGCTCGGTCTTGGCCCACATCTTGGATTTGGCGCGGGCATAGAGCACGTCGAGCGCGAAAGGCCCGAACGCCCGCATCGCCGCGCGAGATCGGAGTTCATTGATGATGGCGAGCGCCGGGATTTCCCACAGCGTGGTGTACATCCACGGCCCGCTGAAGGTCAGTTCATACTGCCCGTCGCACTTCGACAGCTCGTATTCGGGCAGCCGGAAGCCTTCCAGCCAGGCGAGGAATTCCGGTTCGAAGATCTGCTTGCGGCCGTAGAAATTGTTACCGCCGAGCCAGATCATCTCCTTCTTGGAGAAGCGCAAGGTGCGGGCATGGTCGAGTTGTTCGCGCAATTCGCTCTCGTCGATCTCGTCGGCAAGGCGCACCGAGGTCGTGCGGTTGATCAGCGAGAAGGTTGCGTCGACCTTGGGATACATGCCCCAGATCATCTGCAGCATCAAAAGCTTGTAGAAATCCGTGTCGAGCAGGCTGCGCACGATCGGGTCGAGCTTCCAGGTGTGGTTGTAGACGCGCCGCGCAATATCGGTCTTAGCCATGTTTCAACACCGCCTTCGCTGCCTGCCATCCACAATCGCGACAGGCCTCATAGCATCGAATCGGCCGCAACGCTGCCCGCTTTCAGGCTGGCCCGACAAAAAGAGCTGCCTGCATGCGGCGGCGCGCAGCCTGGCATCAGCTTGCGGATTTGCTGCCCATCACCCTGAGCGCCGGACGCTTGCGGCGGCTGACGATGCGGCCGGCCACCGGGGCGTCGGCGCGCCCGTCGTCCCCCGCTTTCTCGGCAAACAGCCAGTCGATGAACACCTGCACGATCGGCGTCGCCCGCATCTCGTTGCGGCAGACGACATAGAAATCGTCGACCGCCGGCACCGACAGGCTGAACGGCGCGACCAGCATGCCCCTGGCCAGCAGCGCGCTTGCCGTCACCGAGTCGCCCAGCGCCACGCCGTGGCCGTGCACCGCCGCCTCGGTCGCCATACGGGCATCGCCGAGGTGATGGCGGCGGCCCCGCTCCAGGTCCAGCGCATCGGCGGCAGCCAGCCAGGTGTGCCACTCGCGGCCGTCATCGCCATGCAGGAAGACATGATCGGCGAGATCCCTGACGCTGCGGATCGGCCGGTTGTTGATCAAGGTCGGGCTGACCACGGGAAACAGTTCGAGGCCCGACCATTTGCGCATCCAGCAATCGGTCCAGCTGCCGTCGCCATAATGCACGCAGACATCGATATTGGGCGCCCGCAAATCCTTGGGATCGTTGGAAGGAATAAGCGTCAGCCTTATGTCGGGAT
>NZ_RZRP01000497.1:0-4705 GCF_003997795.1 Mesorhizobium sp. M7A.F.Ca.US.005.03.2.1
ATGTTCCTGACCGCGGTCAAGCCGAGGCAGGAAGTGCTGTCGCCGACCTGGTGGCCGAGCGAATTCCGCTGGTCGAATTTTTCCGACATGTGGGTGGCGACCGGCTTCGGCCAGGCGTTGCTCAATTCGCTCTACGTGTCTGTGATCGCCACCGTAGGCGCCATCCTGATCTCGGTTCCGGCGGCCTATGCGATGTCGCGCTTCCGCTTTGCCGGCTACGGCGCCTTGCGCCAGTTCCTGCTGATTTCGCAGATGATCTCGCCGATCGTGCTGGTGCTCGGCCTGTTCCGGCTGATGGCCGCCTGGGGCCTGGTCGAGAGCACGACGGCGCTCGGCTTCATCTACATGGCCTTCAACATCGCCTTCACGGTGTGGATGCTGCAGAGCTATTTCGACACCATCCCGCGCGATCTCGAGGAAGCCGCCTGGATGGAGGGCGCCGGCCGCTGGCTGACCTTGCGCAAGGTGTTCCTGCCGCTCTGCCTGCCGGCGATCGCGGTGACGGCGATCTTCACCTTCATCAACGCCTGGAACGAGTTCGTCGTGGCGCTCACCATGCTGCGCAGCCAGGAAAGCTACACGCTGCCGATCCAGGTGTTTTCGCTGGTCGCCGGCCGCTACACCATCGAATGGCATCACGTCATGGCCGCGACGCTGCTGGCGACCTTGCCGGTGGCCATCCTGTTCATCTGGCTGCAGCGCTACCTCGTCAGAGGCCTGGCGCTCGGGGCGGTCAAATAGCGCCTATTCACGGACGGAGCTTTCATGCGCATTTTCACCGCCTCGCTGGCGACGGAAACCAACACCTTCTCGCCGGTGCCGACCGATAGGGCTTCGTTCGAGATGGCCTTCTATGCCGGGCCCGGCAAGCACCCGGAAACGCCGACGCTGTGCTCCTCGCCGATGGTGGCGCTACGCCGGCGTGCGGTGGCCGAAGGCCTCGATGTCATCGAAGGCACCGCCACCTGGGCCGAGCCGGGCGGCCTGGTGCAGCGGCAGACCTATGAGGCTTTGCGCGACGAGATTCTGGGCCAGCTCAAGGCGGCGCTGCCGGTCGATGCTGTCATCCTCGGCCTGCATGGCGCCATGGTGGCGCAAGGCTATGACGATTGCGAAGGCGATCTGCTCGAACGGGTTCGCGCAATGGTCGGGCCGGAGGTGGTGATCGCCGTGGAACTCGATCCGCACAGCCATCTGACACCGAAGCGCGTCGCGGCCTCCGACATTCTCGCCTATTTCCTCGAATTTCCGCACACCGATTTCTACGAGCGCGGCGAACATGTCGTCGAGCTTGGCCTGGCAGCAGTGCGTGGTGAGATCAACCCTGTCATTTCGACCTTCGACTGCCGCATGATCCAGGTGCTGCCGACCAGCCGCGAGCCGATGCGGTCCTTCGTCGATCGCATCAAGGCGCTGCACGGCAAGGACGGCGTGCTGTCGGTCTCCGTCATCCACGGCTTCATGGCGGCCGATGTGCCCGAGATGGGCACGCGCATCCTGGTCGTCACCGACAATGACAAGGCCAAGGGCGACGCGCTGGCGGAACGGCTCGGGCGGGAACTCTACGCGCTGCGCGAAAAGACGGCGATGACGATGCTGAGTGCTGCCGACGGCATCGATCGGGCGCTGGCCGTGCGCACAGAAAATCCGGGCAAGCCGGTGGTCATCGCCGATATCTGGGACAATCCCGGCGGCGGTGTGCCCGGCGACGGCACCTTCGTGCTGCGCCAGATGCTGGCGCGTGGCCTGGACAGGTTCGCCGTCGCGACCATCTGGGATCCGATTGCGGTCACCTTCTGCCTGGCGGCAGGCGAGGGCGCAATCATCGACCTGCGCTTCGGCGGCAAGGCCGGGCCGCAAGCCGGCGAGCCGATCGATGCGCGCGTGCGCGTGCTGAAGGCGGTTGCGGAGGGCTGGCAGAGTTTCGGGCCAAGCCGGGTGACGCTTGGGCCGACGGCGCTGGTCCGCCTCGAAGGCACCGAGGTCGACATCATCCTCAACACCAACCGCACGCAGACTTTCGAGCCGGATATCTTTTCCAACATCGGCGTCGATCCGCTAGCCAAGGACATGCTGCTGATCAAGTCGACCAATCATTTCTACGCCGGCTTCGAGCCGATCGCCGCCGAGATCATCTATGTCTCGGCGCCGAGTTCGTATCCCAGCAATCCGGCGGTGACCGATTACAAGAAGCTGACAAGGCCGGTGTGGCCGAGGGTGACGGATCCTTGGAAGCTGCCAATCTCCCCCACGAGGGGGGAGATTGGCTAATCACACCAACCCGCGCTTGGCCATCATCGCTTCCGGCGACGGCATCTTGCCGCGGAAGGCGGTGTAGAGTTCTTCCGGATCCTTCGAGCCGCCGGCCGCGTAGATGTTCTTGCGCAACCGCTCGGCGAGTGCCGGGTTGAAGGGGTCGCCGGTTTCCTCGAAGGCGGCAAAAGCATCGGCATCGAGCACTTCCGACCACATGTAGGAATAGTAGCCGGCCGAATAGCCTTCGCCGGAAAAGACATGGCCGAAATGCGGGGTGCGGTGACGCATGGCTATGGTGTCCGGCATATGCAGTTCTGCAAGCGTTTCGGCTTCGAAACGAAGCGGCGCTTCAGGCGCCTCCGCCCGCGCGTGATAGGCCATGTCCATCAAGGCGGAGGCGGTGAATTCGACCGTGGCGAAGCCGGCGCCGAAGGTGCGCGCGGCCAGCATCTTGTCGAGCAGCGCCTTGGGCATCGGCTTGCCGGTCTTGACGTGCAGCGCGTGCTTCTCCAGCACTGCCGGCACGGTCAGCCAGTGCTCGTAGAGCTGCGAAGGCAGTTCGACGAAATCGCGGCTGACCGAAGTGCCCGAAACCGAGGGCCAGGTGACGTCGGTCAGCATGCCGTGCAAAGCATGGCCGAACTCGTGGAACAGCGTTTTGGCCTCGTCGACCGACAGCAGAGCCGGCTCGCCCACCGGCGGCTTGGCGAAGTTCATGATGTTGTAGATGACCGGGCTCGCACCGTGGCCGAGCCTGTAGCCGGATTGCAACGCGCTCATCCAGGCGCCGGATCGCTTTGACGGCCGGGCGAAATAGTCGGCCAGGAAAAGGCCGCGCTCGCTGCCGTCGGCATTCTTCACCACGAAGACGCGGGCGTCCGGATGCCAGGCCGCGATGTCCTTTTTCTCTTCGAAGGTGATGCCGAACAGCCGTGTCGCCACGTCGAAGCAAGCGTCGATGATCCGGTCGAGCTGCAGATAGGGTTTCAGTTCCGCCTCGTCGAAGGCGAATTTCTCCGCGCGCAGCTTCTCCTGGTAGAAGCGCCAGTCCCAGGCAGCGAATTTTTCGTTGCTGCCGGCTGCGGTGGCCAGCCGTTGCAATTCGATCTGGTCGCTTGCTGCCTTCTCAAGCGCCTTTTCCCACACCGGATCGAGCAGCGCGTGCACGGCCTTCGGCGTCTTGGCCATGGTGTCATCGAGCTTCAGCGCGGCGAAAGAGGCATAGCCGAGCAGCTTTGCCTTTTCGGCCCGCAGGCGCAGCATGTCGCGCACCACGTTCGTGTTGTCGGTGGCGCCGCCATTCTGGCCGCGCATGGTGAAGGCGCGGAAGGCGATCTCGCGCAGATCGCGGCGTTCGGAGAAGGTCGAGAACGGCTCATAGATCGAGCGCGACAGAGTGACGGCATAGCGGCCCTTCTGGCCGCGTATCTCGGCCGCTTCGGCCATGGAACTTTTCACGAAGTCCGGCAGGCCGGCAAGGTCGGCTTCATCGAGGAACAGCGCCCAGTCGCGCTCGTCGGCCAGAACATTCTGGCCGAAAGCTGTGCCGAGCGAGGACAATTCCTCGCTGATGCTTGCCAGCCGCTTCTTGCCGTCGGCGTCGAGCTTGGCGCCGGAACGGACGAAGCCCTTCCAGGTCTTTTCCAGCACCCGCAAGGTCTCGGCGTCGAGCTTCAGGCTCTCACGGCGCTGGTAGAGATCGTCGATGCGGGCAAACAGCCGCTCATTCATTGAAATCGCCGAGAAATGCCTGGACATTTTCGGCGAGATGTCGCGCTCTAGCGCCTGGATCGTCTCATTGGTGTAGGCGCCGGCGCGGCACCAGAAGATCGACGAGACACGATCGAGCGCTTCGCCGCCGAGTTCCAGCGCGGCAAGCGTGTTCTCGACGGTCGGCGCATCCTTGTTGCCGGCGATCGCCTCGATCTCGGCCTCGTGCGCCTTCAGCGCCGCGTCGAAGACCGGGGAGAAGTCGCCGTCGCCAATGCGCGTGAAATCGGGCAGGCCGAGCGGCCCCTGCCACGCGGTCAGCGGATGGGCGGCGAGGTCGACGGCTTTCGTGGAAGGCATGGACAGTCTTTCGTTGGTGAAGCAGGCAGGTGGGTCGTACCCGATGTAGGGCGCGGCCGGCGGACCCGCAATATGCGGATTTGGCCGATATCGCCCTCAAAAGCCGTCGCAGTTTTCGGCGATCGCCGCTTGTGAACTGGCGGTGATGCGGTTGTCGGTGACCGCGAAAGTTTCCTGCATCAGCATGTCGTTGTTGGGGAAATCGTAGCAGGCGACCACCGTGGTGACGCCGCCTTCGCTTTTCTCGATCCGGTGCCGGATCGCAGCACCGGCAACGGCACCTTTCCATTCGTCGATCGAAGCGATGAATTCCTGCTTGCTTTGCACGATGCCGAGGTCGTCCAGCTTGATGCGGACATCGTCGGCGAGCAGGTCGGAC
>NZ_RZRP01000498.1:0-4705 GCF_003997795.1 Mesorhizobium sp. M7A.F.Ca.US.005.03.2.1
GATCGTGTCATCCGGAACCTCGCGGATCAGGCCTGCCGCCTTCGGCCCGGCGATGCGTTCCAGCGCCTCGATCTGCTCGCCGACGGTGACGGCGACGCCGGGCATGGTCAGATTGCGGCGTGGCCCGACAGCGCTGCCGTCGATCCCCGCCGCATGGATCAGGAAGTTGACCGCCGAGCGCGGGCTGGCATGCGTGTGCACGACCGAGCGCGGCACCGGCAGGATCGCCTCATGGCCGCTCAACGGCTCGCGGATGATGCCCGAGAAGAAGCCGGACGCCGCCTTGTTCGGCTTGCCCGGCCGCACGCAGATTGTCGGCAGCCGGATGCCGATACCGTCGAAGAACCCGCGCCTGGAATAGTCGGCCAGCAGCGCTTCGCTCATCTGCTTCTGGGTACCATAAGAGGTCAGCGGCGTCGGATGGAAGTCATCGGGAATGACGTCCGGGAACGGCGCGCCGAACACCGCGATCGACGAGGTGAAGACGACGCGCGGCGCAAAGCCCGCCACCCGGATGGCATCGAACAGGGCGCGCGTGCCATCGAGATTGACGTGGTAGCCGAGATCGAAATTCGCTTCCGCCTCGCCCGACACGATGCCGGCAAGGTGGAACACGACGTCGGGGCGCGATGCGACCAGGCGCTCGGTGGCACCCGCTTCGGCGAGATCGCCGGTGTGCAGCGTGACGCTGACGCCATCCAGGCTCGGCGCCTGTGGCGGCACGATATCGTGGAGATCGAGCGCGGTGATCTTGCCCCCGCGCAGCGTCCCGTCCTTGGCCAGCCGGGCGATGAGCTTGCGGCCGACCATACCCGCGGCGCCAGTGATCAGAATGCGCATGTCGAAGATCCCTTGCCTATTTACCCTGGTTTTTGCGCTGGTTGCGGGCGCGCAGCCAGAACACCGAGAAGAACGCCAGCACGAAGACGATGCCAAAGGCGCCGGCCAGCACGGTGGAAAGGCTGCCGAGTGCCAGCATCACGGTCGGCAGATAGTAGGCGCCTATACCGAACAGCAGCATGATCCACGCGGCGGCGATGACCGCGTTCCTGGTGTCGCGGTCCATCATGCCGCGTCCGGAGGATGGGCGTTCGTCAAGCTGGTTTTCAAGGTTTTGCAACTCCTGAGGCAGGACGATCGACATCGATCGATCCGGTCCTAGTGATGGTGGTCGTGGTATGCAGCCGCTTCATGCTCGTGCCCGTGGTCGTGCTCGTCGCCATCGTCGGCGCATTGGCCGAATTCCGGTTCCACGGTGGCATGGCTGATGCCGTGCTCGCTTGCAAGCCGCTTCTTGACGGCACTCACCGCCTGATGCGCATCGACGCCCTCGTCGAGACAGGCATGCAGCGTCGCCATATTGCTGGTCCCGTCGAGCGACCAGACATGCATGTGGTGCACTTCGCGTACGCCGTGGATCGTCGTCTGGATATCCCTGGCGATCAGATCTCGGTCGAGGCTTGGCGGCACGCCCTCGAGCAGGACATGGGCGGCCTCCCGCATCAGCGACCACGCCGTGTAGAGGATCAGCAGTGAAACCAGGACCGACAGGATCGGGTCGATCGGCGTCCAGCCGGTCGCCAGGATGACCAGCGCCGCCGCGATGGCCGCCGCCGAGCCGAGCAGGTCGCCAAGCACATGCAGGATGGCGCCGCGCATGTTCAGGCTCTCGCGGTCGCCACCATGCAGCACGAAGAACGAGCCGAGGTTCACCAGCAGGCCGAGGATCGCCACCACCAGCATCGGCCCGCCAAGCACCGGCGCCGGCGCCTGCAGGCGTCCCCAGGCCTCATAGACGATCCACAGCGCGATGACGAAGATGGCGATGCCGTTGGTATAGGCCACCAGCGTCTTGACCCGGCCGAAGCCATAGGTGAGGCGAACGGTCGCCGGCCGGCCGCCAAGATGAAACGCATACCAGGCAAGGCCGAGCGCGATCGAATCGGCGAGCATGTGGCCGGCATCGGCCAGCAGCGCCAGCGAGCCCGTGAGGATGCCGCCAAGCGCCTCGGCGACCATGAAGCCGCCGGTCAGGCAGGCTGCGATCAGAACGCGTTTCTTGTCGGTCGAGCCATGCACATGACCAGGGCCGTGACCGTGCCCGGTGTGATCGTGGGTATGTGCCAATAGTGAACTCCTAAGCGCCGAATTCCGCGCGAAAATCCTCGAGCCGTCGCTTCTGCCGGCCGTCGCCATCGAAATTGGCCGGATCGAACCACGCCTCATAGGCACTGCGCAGCGCCGGCCATTCCTTGTCGATGATCGAATACCACGCAGTGTCGCGGTTTTCACCCTTGACGATGAGATGCTGGCGGAAAATGCCTTCGAACTTGAAGCCGAACCGCTCGGCCGCCCGCTTCGATGGCTCGTTGCGGTTGTTGCACTTCCATTCATAGCGGCGATAGCCGAGCCCGTCGAAGATGTATTTCATGAACAGGAACTGCGCTTCGGTTGCTCCCGGCTTGCGCGAGATGAGCGGTCCCCAATAGATGTTGCCGATCTCGATGACGCCGTAGGCCGGATCGATGCGCATCAGCGTCTGGCGTCCGGCGACCTTGCCGCTGGCCTTGTCGATGACAGTGAAGAACAGCGGATCCTCGCTGGCTTCGACTTTGTCCAGCCATGGCTGGAAGGCGGCGCGGGTCTCCGGCGGATAGTCGGGCAACCAGGCGAAGCGGTCGTCGATATCGGACACGGAGGACGCTTCATAGAGGCCGTCGCCGTGTTTTGCAGCGCTCAGCGGTTCAAGCCGGACGTATCGACCGTCGATGGTCTTGCGTTCGGGCCGCGGACGCGGTTGCCAACCCTTCAGATTTTCCGACACCGAATGCTCCAATCCGTTTGACTTTTGCGGGCTGAGGCTCACAAAAACGCGACCCAACAGCAAGAACCACACGGACGGGAAAAATGCTCCACACGATTTCGGCCTTCGACCGCCTTGGCGAGGAAAACGCCTTCGCCGTGCTTGCGAGGGCCACAGCACTTGCCCAACAAGGCCGCGACATCGTCAATCTCGGCATCGGCCAGCCCGACTTCAAGACGCCGCAGCACATCGTCGAGGCGGCGATCAAGGCGCTGCGCGACGGCCATCACGGCTACACGCCGGCCAATGGCCTGCTGGCGACGCGCGAGGCGGTGGTGCGCCGCACGCTGACCACCACCGGTGTCGAGATATCGCCCGAAACGGTGATGATCCTGCCCGGCGGCAAGCCGACCATGTTCGCCGCGATCCTGATGTTCGGCGAGCCCGGCGCCGAGATCCTCTACCCGGACCCCGGCTTCCCCATCTACCGCTCGATGATCGAGTTCACGGGTGCGGCACCCATTCCCGTGCCGATGCGCGAAGAAAACGGCTTTGCCTTCTCGGCCGAGGAGACGCTGGCGCTGATCACCTCGAAGACCAGGCTGCTGATCCTCAACTCGCCCGCCAATCCGACCGGCGGCGTCACGCCTCGCGCCGAGATCGAGAAACTGGTCAAGGGGCTGGAGGCGCATCCGCAGGTCGCCATCCTCTCCGACGAGATCTACGACGTCATGACCTATGATGGCGAGACGCATTGCTCGCTGCTCGGCTTTCCCGAAATCCGCGACCGGCTGATCGTGCTCAACGGCTGGTCGAAGACCTGGGCGATGACCGGCTGGCGCATGGGCTGGTCGATCTGGCCGAATGGCGACAAGGGCGCCCATCTCTACGACAAGGTGCGCAAGCTGGCGGTCAATTGCTGGTCCTGCGTCAACGCGCCGAGCCAGTTTGCCGGCATAGCCGCCATCGACGGCCCGCAGGACGACGTCGACGAGATGATGCGCGCCTTCGACCGCCGCCGGAAGATCGTCGTCGAGGGACTGAACGCCCTGCCCAACATATCCTGCATCACGCCCAAGGGCGCGTTCTACGCCTTCCCCAACGTCTCGAAGACCGGCTGGAAGGCCAAGAAGCTCGCCTCGGCGCTGCTCGACGAGGCCGGCGTGGCGCTGATCGGCGGCCCCGATTTCGGCATTCTCGGCGAAGGCTATATCAGGCTCTCCTACGCCAATTCCGAGGAGAACATCCTGCGCGCGCTGGAGCGGATCGGAGCATTCCTGGCGAAGTAGGCTTCAAAGCAGGCCGGTGGCCTCTTTCCGGATGGTTGCGGCTGGCGACCATGATGGTGTCATGATCTGTCCGGACACGCACGGCCAAGGCTGGGCGGGCGTGTCGGGAACCGCTACGCTCCCTGGATCAGGATCGAAGCAGGTGACATAAAATGTTCTACGCAATCCTTGCCTATCACGTGGAAGATGCGATCAAGGCGCTGACGCCGCAGGAAGATGCAGCACTTATGGCCGACCTGCTGAAGATCAACACCCGGCTTCATGAGGAAGGCACGCTGGGGCCGTCCGCGCGTCTGGGCGCAACACAGGATGCCATCACCCTGCGCGGCCCGGGCGACGGTGTGATCATCGACGGTCCTTTCGCCGAAACCAAGGAACAGTTGCTCGGGCTCTATGTCGTCGACTGCGCCACGCGAGACGAGGCCATCGCGATCGCCCGCGACCTTCGCCGCGTCAATCCCACCGCCGTTTACGAGATCAGGCCCATTCTGCTGTTCAAGCCCGGCGTGCCGCTGGCCGGGAAATAAAACCATCCGGCTGGGTCCCCGCTGCTTCGCAGCGTCCCAGCGTTCGCCGGCCTTTCATCGTGCCACTGGCACGATGAATTCGCTTA
>NZ_RZRP01000499.1:0-4700 GCF_003997795.1 Mesorhizobium sp. M7A.F.Ca.US.005.03.2.1
GTCAACATCGGCCAAATCAGGCTCAAAAAGCATCTGCTAAAAGGGATATGCCCGGAAGCGATCGACATGCTCAAGGACCGCTTCGTTCCGACCAACACGTTTATCGAACTGCGAAAGCTGGCAGCCGTGCGTCAGATCGAGGCGGCGCAACTGATGATCGCCATGAACAAGTTCTCCATCAACTACGCAAAGTCGCTGGTCGGCGCGACCGCGCCCTCACAGCTTGCCAATACGTCGCAGCCGAAAAAGCTAGCCGGACTGAGCGATGCTCAGATCGCATTGATGGAGAACGAATCAACCAAACTCGATAAGGAATACCAGCTTGTCGAGGAGAGCTACGGATCCGACCACCTGGATCTGGTGGTGGCCAGGGGGTATGTCGGCCGGTTGCTGGAGAACGCGCGTGTCGTTCGATATCTCGCGCAGAATTTCCCGGAGATTCTCTCGGAATTTCAGAAGATGGCCGTTGCTGGCTGAACCACCTGTCTAGCTAGTCTCTGCGAAGAGGCATTCCCGCCGATACGGTCGGCAATCGGCCGATGAGCACTCCTTGCCGCTTATTTGCGAAAAAAGATTTTGATAGCCACCTTAACTCGGCGCGCCCTGATTACGGCCGCGCCAATCGACGGCAACTGCTTGCCGCCTGCGCGGCCGTTTCAATCGAGGATGCCGGCCTTTCGCAGATATCCCAGGAGTCTGGTAGGGGCATCGTTGTAGCTGATAGATGACTGCTCGGCCATGCTCAGCGAGCACCAGGCCGCTATTTCGGTAACCAAGGCCTCGCCTCCATCGATGGGCGCCGAAACAAGGTGTCCGTCATTGCCCATAGCGATTGCAACGGTGCCGTCCGCACCGTATCCGATCGCCGCAATTCTTTGAAATCGCCGGTCGCCATCGACACGGACGTCGAACAGTACCGAGCCGGCAGTCTTTTCTGCCGCGTCTTCCACCCGTTCGGAAAACGGGCGATTCATGCAGCCTAGATTTGACAGCGACTGTTCAAACAAGACGAGTTCAACGTACTGCGCATTCATGATGCGACTATGGGCGCGCGGGAGCAGCCGGCAATCCTGCCGTGGCCATTTCACACAGGAAACCCGAGTTGGGCGGGCAATCGAATTTGACACAGGGGCATTGTCCTGACTGCCGAAAGCGGATCTTCTTTCCCGAACGTCGCTATTTCGAGTTGAAGGTTGCAGCGGCATGAGAGGGATCAGACGCTGGCCAAGCGTAAGGGTCTCGAACTGGACCTGCGCGAGGAGCTGCAAACGCCTGGCCAAATCCGGGTGCATTATCAGTCGCTTTACGCCGCCGACACCAACAGTATGACGGGCGTCGAAGCCCTCGCACGCTGGCCTAGACCGGGTGCATTGGCCGATCGAGACCTGGCAGTGAACGTATCGGATTGCAACTGAACAATCCGAGCTTTGCCACGAAAGTGTCGGCATCTTGTTGGAAACGCAAATGGATCCGCGGCGGCTCGGTTTGGAGTTTACGGAAAGCACGCTCTCCCAGCGTCCGACGGAATGCCCGCGCAAGCTGGCTGCGACCAGCTACAAGGCTTTTTACTTTCCTGACCGATGCCGAACCAGAAACTTCAGGATCTCTTCGACGACGGATCAAGGCGGGCGCCCGCCTGACAATGCGATTATGTGATTTCCAGGCGGTCCACAGGGCGCTGCCGCGATCAGCCTAGCCGTTCATCGGGTGCAAGGCGGGAGATTAGGCCGCAAATCGAGAAACGCAGCCCCTCCGGCGCAAAGTCGAGATCCGGAGGCTGTCCGAACAGGCTCGTCAAGGCAGCGCGCATATAGCGTGTCCCATATCCCACTCGCGAGGGCTCGACTACCGTTGGTCCTCCTGCTTCGGTCCATCTCAACGCCAGCACTGGTTCCGAGCTCGACGCTATATTCCATTCCAGGCGTATTCTGCCTTCGGGACGGGACAAGCCGCCATATTTGATGGCGTTTGTCGCTAGTTCATGAAGTGAGAGGGCAAGAGTTGTGCCGGCATCGCGCGACAGCAGCACCTCGGGTCCGTCGATCGTGATGGCAGCTTGTTTCTTGGAAAGGTATGGCGCGAGGACCGATTTTGCGACATCCGTCAAGGCCACGGTCTCGCCACCGGCAGCAAAAACTGCAGAATGAACATCCGACAAGGCTCTCAATCGCCCTTTGAAGTCTTCTGCAAGCCCTTCTGCCGAGATCGCACCGCGCCTGGTCATATCGAAGATGGATATGACGGTCGCCAGGATGTTTTTCACTCGATGATTTAGCTCAAGGCGGAGTTCCGTCTCCCGCTCAAGATAGTCACGCACGTCGCGCTGGCGAATTCTGGTGAGGAGTGCCGACTGGATTCCGCTTATCAGTTCGAGCGCAGCCACTGGACGCTGATAGTATATCTGGCGCGAACGTGGCCAGGCAGCACTCAGCGCCGCTTGGATGCGTGACTGCTGTGCCCCACGGTCCAACAAAACAACGATTGGAATTTCCGACCAATTGGGCTGCGCCTGAAGGAAACCTTCAACTGTTGCGATCGCCTGAGGATTCAAGGCTTCGTGGGTGACAACCAGCACTCCAGGAGACAGTGCAAGCAATCCCTCTAAGTCCTCGGGGCTCGCCGCTCGAGCCCGTAAACCACGTTCCTGCAGCAGGGAGGCGGTGTAACCGGCATCCTTGCGGTAAGGCGCCAAAATGAGCACCCAATCCAGTGTTCCCAGCCCGTTTCGCTCGACGTCGCTCACGTCTCGGGCAGAGGATTGTAGGCAACCACGGAAACGCCGGAACTCGCGATGAAAAGTTCCCGGACATCGAGATCGTGGGGACCGTGGCGTTTCTTGACAACCGTGATATTGCGCCTAAGGCGGCCTTCATGCTCGGACATGCGCAGCAGAAGCACGGTGTCGCCGAGAAAACTGACGTCCACGTCGATCCCAACATTCTGCCCGAGCAAACCATGCTGGGCGACAATGAGCATGGTTAGCACGTCAGCGCGAGCGAGATGTTTCAGGAGAGACTGGATGTCCAGCACCGCCTTTTCCCGGTGGGGAAGAGAATTCAGATAGCCGGTGAAGCTGTCAATCACGACTACCCGGGTATTGTTGCGACTGACGACTTGCTGCACAATCTGGCCGAACTCTCCGGGCGAGATTTCGTTCGGACTAAAATCGTAGATGACGAGTTGGCCGTCCTTGTAGAACTGCCGAAGATCCATCCCAAGGCCTTCGGACCGGCGAAAGAAAGTCTCCAGCCGCTCCTCAAACAGGAACAGGGCCACGCTCTCGCTCCGTTGAAGCGCGGCAGTGGCGTAAAGCGACGACATCGTCGACTTGCCTGTCCCCGACTGACCAATCACGAGCGTTATGGTTCCCGATTCCTGGCCGCCGCCGAACATCTCGTCGAGAGCGGCTACCCCTGATTTGATCAGTTGCGGCTTGGTCACTTCGGCAGGCGACCCGGGCACAATCCTCGGAAACACCACAACGCCTTCACCCTCGCGAATGGCCATATCGTGATAACCGTCTGCAAACGGCACGCCGCGCATTTTGCTGACTTCAACACGCCGGCGCACGCCGCCGTAATCCTCGAGAGATTTATCAAGCCGGATCACGCCGTGGGCAATGCCCTCGATTTCCTCGCCATTGTGATCGCCTCCGCTGGTCTGGGTGTCGAGCAACACTGCCACAATGCCCCGCTTGGCCAGGAAGGCCTTGAAACCAATCAGCTCGCGCCGGAACCTCGGTGTGTCGCCGGTAATCAGCCGGATCTCGAGCAGCGAGTCATAAACAAGCCTGTGTGGCTTGTGTTCTTCAATCGCGCGTTCAATCGCCTTGCGCGTCTCATCCAATCGAAGGTCCGCAGTCTGGAATATCGTCTGATCGGCCGCTCCGCTCAAGGTCTCCGAAGCGGACAATTCCTCAACGCGGATGCCATCAAGCGTCCAGCCGTGTGAGGACGCAATCGCTTGCAGTTCGGCGGCGGTTTGCGAAAGGCTGACATAGATGCAGCGTTCACCGGCTGCCACACCAGCGCGCAGGAATTGCAACGCCGCGGTCGTCTTGCCTGCGCCTGGATCGCCTTGCACGATGTAGAAATTTGAAGCGGGCAATCCACCGCGAAGAATTTCGTCCAAGCCGGCAATGCCGGAACTTACAACGGGCTGCTTCTTTCGCTCGGTCATTCCGCCATCGTCTCCAAACAGGAATCGCAAGCCGCCAGTATCACAGGTTCGAAGTAGAACTGGGTGGAGCGATCGGCGGCCCGGCCCGGTATCTGAAATTCCAATTTCTGTAACGGCCGCGCCCCCGTCAGGCAAGTAGCTCGTTGCAGGCCACGGCAGTCACGGCCTGTGCCACAGCGCGTCCCATCGTCTGTGGAACCATCCAAGACGCCAGCAGTTTCACAGAGTTAACAAATGAACGGATGGGGTATGATTCAAGGGACCGTCGATAAAGCCGATGAGGATCGCTACCGCGTTCTCGTCGAGGCCGTTACTGATTATGCGATCTATATGTTGGACCGTTCGGGAACCGTGACGAGTTGGAACGCGGGGGCCGAGCGGTTCAAAGGCTATTCCGCGAGCGAGATCATCGGTCAGCATTTCTCGTGCTTCTACACGGAGGAGGATCGCGAAGCTGGTCTTCCATCGCGGACTCTGGAGACAGCAGCCCGCGATGGCAAATTTGAGACCGAGGGCTGGAG
>NZ_RZRP01000049.1:0-15812 GCF_003997795.1 Mesorhizobium sp. M7A.F.Ca.US.005.03.2.1
CTCCTCGCTTGCGCCCCGTGACCACCTCGTCGCCAAGGCGAGCGTAACCGAGAGCGACTGCCTTGCGCGACTGGCCGGCCAGATCGAGAAGAGGTTTGGCCGGCTGGATATCCTGGTCAATTGCGCCGGCATAACCCGGTTCGTGCAGCATTCGGACCTCGATGGTCTGGACGACGCATTGATCGACCGCATCCTCAGCGTCAACGTGCGCGGTGTCATCGCCGCTACGCGGGCAATGCGACCGCTGCTCGACCGCGCCGCCAGCGGCGTCATCGTCAACATCTCGTCGATTGCGGGCGTAACGGCCATGGGCAGCAACATCGCCTACTGCGCCTCCAAGGCAGCTGTCGACAACCTAACCAAGTCGCTGGCGCGCGCCCTGGCACCGAAAATCAGGGTCGTGTCGGTGTCGCCGGGCGTCGTCGACACCGATTTTATCAAGGGCCGCGACGAGTCCTGGCGAGATGAACAGGTGAACCGGACGCCGCTCGGGCGATTGGGCACCCCCGACGATGTTGCCGAGGCAGTTCTGGCGGTCGCGACCCACCTTCGCTTCGCGACAGGCGTTATCATTCCAGTCGACGGCGGGCGGCCCCTCGCGTGATTCTGTCTTGAACGTCCGCACAGCGCTTGTGGAGACCTGAATGACCGCAACTATAGCCATTACCGTCGGCGATCCGGCCGGTGTCGGACCCGAGATCGCGCTCAAGGCCGCCCGGCATTTCGCGCCACAGCTCGAGACCGGTGTGTTTCGGCTCCGGTTGGTAGGATCGCTGGCGGCGCTTGACGAGACAGCCCGGTCGCTGGTCTTGCCTTTGCGCGCCCTCACGACAGCGGATGAGCCGCTCGGTATCTGGCCGATCGAGGGTTCGGCCGTCGCGATCGGGCAGGTGTCTGCGGAAGCAGGCAGGCAGGCCTACGAAGCCGTGGCCGAGGGTGTGCGGCGTACGATGGCCGGCGAGGCTTCGGCAATCGTCACCGCGCCGCTCAACAAGGAATCGCTTCATCTTGCCGGTCATCGGTTCCCCGGTCACACCGAGTTGCTGGCGGCGCTGACCGGTGCGCGAGACAGCGCAATGATGCTCGCGCACGGTTCTTTCCGCGTCAGCCACGTCACGACCCACATCCCGCTGGAAGATGTGCCGGAGAGGGCGACGGAGCCACGCATGCGCCGGGTTCTCGATCTTACGATCGAAGCCTTGGGGCATGTGGGGATAGCGGCCCCCCGCGTCGCGATTGCGGCGCTCAATCCGCACGCTGGCGAAGGCGGCATTTTCGGAACCCACGACATCCGCATCACCCAGCCGATCATCGCCGACTACAGGGCACGCGGCCACGACGTCCATGGCCCCGTCCCCGGCGACACTGTCTTCGTGAAAATGCGCGGCGGTGCCTATGACGCGGTCGTGGCCATGTATCACGACCAAGGCCATATTCCGGTGAAGCTGCTTGGCTTCCAGATCGACCCGCAGACCGGTGAATGGCTTGGCCTGAGCGGAGTCAACATCACGCTCGGCCTACCGATCGTGCGGACCTCTGTCGACCACGGTACCGCCTTCGACATAGCCGGCCGCGGCATCGCCCGAGAGACCAGCCTCATAGAGGCCATCGACTACGCACTGCTTTTGACCGGAGAGAGGCCGCGTGAGCCAAAATTCTAACGCGCGTAAATCGCCTAAGTCCGATGTTCTGATCGTCGCCGACGACATCACCGGCGCGCTCGATACCGCCGGTTACTTCGCGACGCCCGAAAGACCGGTGAAGGTTTGGTTCGATGTGCCACCGTCGCTTACCGGCTACGATGCTATCGACCTCGATAGCCGAGACTTGGGGGAAGCAGCGGCGTACGAACGGGTCACAGGCGTCTTTGTCAGTCACAAACCTGACGCACGGACCTTCTCATTCAAGAAAATCGACAGCGTCATGCGTGGCCACCCTGTGGCCGAGGCGATAGCGGCTTTCCGCGCCGGACGGTTCAGACGTGCTCTTTTTGCTCCCGCATTCCCCGCCATGGGCCGAGCCACGGTCGATGGCCGGCAACAGGTAAGCTCGTCGCACGGGATAACCCCTGTCGGTCCAGCGCTAGTCGGTGCACTATCGAGCTATGGGGTTCCTGCAGCGATGATCGGCGACGCCTGGAAGCAGGATGGATTTCTTGTCGCCAACGCTTCAAGCGATGCCGAGCTTGCGGCGACCGTCGCTGCCTTCGGAGGGGAGGCCGAGGACCTTTATGTGGGCTCAGGCGGATTGGCTTCCGTGCTCGCGGGAAGGTCGGCTTCCAGCCTCCGGCCACCGGCACTCGATCTCGCCATCTGTGGCACGAACCATCCGGTTGCTTTGCGCCAGGTCGCGGCGGTCCGCGGGCTGGAGACCGTCGTGATGGACGGATCCATTTCCGTACATCCCGCCTCCCCATTTCTGTTGGTCGCGCCGTCCCACGCTGCTGCGGAAGCCCAAGCGCGGCTGGCAATAGAGCAATCGCTCAAGCAACTCGTGGCCAGATTGCCGGCGCCACGTTCAGCGCTGGTAACAGGCGGGTGGACCTTGCGGCTGCTGGCGAGCATCTGCGGGGCCTCCCAAATGCTGTGCGAAGGGCTCTACGAGCCCGGTGTGGCGGTCAGCCGAATAATCTCGGGCGCTTGGAATGGCACTGTCATCGTCTCGAAGTCGGGTGGGTTCGGTAGCGAGGAGCTTTTCGCCAGACTGTTTTTTCCAGCGCGCGAAACTGGTGATTCATCTAGGTAGCAAAGCAGTCTGGCCTGAGCACATGAGCTTCTGGCACGCAACGGCGCGCTACCACGGAGCGATAGAGAAGTTAATTAGCAACCGTCAATAGCTGCACGTCAGGGGTATGCCCCAACGTGACGACATGCCAATGCAAGGGCGATGTAAGTTCCGTAGGCTACCGCCTCCACGATCTACGGCATGTTCGACCTGTTTTCCTCGCCCGGCAGGGATTTCCTGTTCATAACCAGCGGTGCGGCGGGCACGCCGCGCATGCGGCCCTATGTGGTTGCTGGGGACGGCAGCCCGTTTCGCGCTGCAAACGGCATCTGGGTGCGCCCAGATCACAGCCTTGCCGATTGCCCGCCACCCGACATCGTCTGTATTCCAGATTTCTTCGTCAATCCGGGAGAAAGCGTCGCCGGGCAGTATGACGCCGAAGCCGCATGGCTGAAGCGAGCGCATGACGACGGCGCCATGCTGGCCAGCGCTTGTTCGGGCGCGGTGCTGCTCGGCGAGGTCGGGCTGCTCGACAATCGCGATGCCACCATTCACTGGGGCTATGTCGAGACGCTCACGAACAACTATCCCGGCGTTAAGGTGAAGCCGGGCCAGTCGCTTGTGCTGAGCGGCGAGGCGCAACGGGTGGTCATGGCGGGGGGCGGCTCGAGCTGGCAGATCTCGCCCTCTATCTCATCGCGCGCTTCGTCAGCCTCAGGGAGGCGATGGAGGTCGCCAAGGTCTACATGCTGCAGTGGCACGATATGGGCCAGCAGCCCTTCGCCGCGCTGATGCGCTTTCGCCAGACCAGCGACGCGGTGATCAACCGGTGCCAGAGATGGGCGGAACTCAACTACCGGACGCCGTCGCCCGTCGCAGCCATGACCAAGTTGTCAGGCCTGTCCGAGCGCTCCTTCGTGCGCCGCTTCGCCAGGGCCACGGACATGAAGGCTATCGACTACATCCATGCGCTCAGACTCGAGAAGGCAAAGCAGCTGCTGGAGGGGGGCGATCTCCCTGTCGAAGCGGTGGCGAATGAAGTCGGCTATGAGGATGCGAGTTTTTTCGGGCGTCTCTTCCGCCGCCAGGTCGGGGTGACGCCGGCGCAATATCGCATTCGCTTCGGTGCTCTCCGGCGAGCATTGAGCCGCGATTGAATCTCAACCGTCGCGGCGCGATGCCCATATTCCGCTTGGCGCCTCAAGTCAGCCGTTGAGCTGGCCCCAGCGGAATCCCAAAAGCAGAAATTCGAGCGATCAGGCGAACCGGCACGTTCCCACCCAGAACCGGACGCCCAGCGGTCATTAACGATGGGTTCGAGCTCCAGCCGCAAAGTAAGCGAGCTGGTCGGCATAGAGCTTCTTGAAGGCCGGGCGAGCCCAGGCGCGTTCAACGTACGCTCAGAAAGTTCCATCTTAGCCTGAGAAGTGCGTTGAGCTTGTCTAGCTGCGGGACATATGAAGCGCGACACGATTTCGTCCTTCCGATTTGGCACGAAATAGGGCCAAATCGGCGGCATTGACGAAATCATTTGGCGTCTCGTCCGCGGTGGGCACCGCTGTTGCAACGCCGACGCTGATGGTCACACGATCCGGGCCGTGGGGTATGTTCAACTCCCGCACGCCCTGGACGAGCCGCTCTGCGATCGCACTGGATTGTTCCAGTAAAGTGTCGACCAGCACGACCACGAACTCTTCGCCTCCGTACCTCGCAGCGAGGTCGGTGGAGCGGCCGGAACCGCTCTGGATCACGCGGGCGATTTGCTTGAGCACCTCATCGCCGGCCATATGGCCATAGGTATCGTTGTATCGTTTGAAGTTGTCGGCATCGATCATCAACAGCGACAATGGGGACTGTGCGCGAAAAGCGCGCTTCCATTCGGCCGCCAGATATTCATCAAAATAGCGCCTGTTGCCGAGGCCCGTCAGGCCATCGATCCGCGTCAGACGTTCAAGCTCGAGATTTGCACTGATCAGCTGTCGCTGGCTTTCCCTTAGCGCTCGGTATGCCGCGTCTCGCTGGACGTGATCCAGATAAGCCCGCGTGTGATATCGAATACGTGCAATCAGCTCGATACGATCCGGCAGTTTGACGAGATAGTCGTTCGCTCCCGCAGCAAAGGCTTCGCCCTTGGTGGCTGGATCTTCCTTGCTCGACAGCACAATGACTGGGACCGCGCGTGTCGACGCATGCTTCCTGTATTCTCGCACCAGATGCAGCCCATCGACGCCGGGCATGACGAGATCCTGCAGGATAACGGTTGGCTTTACCTCATCCGCGACTGTCATTGCTCTCAACGGGTCGGTGCAGAAGTGTAGGGAAATATCGGGTTCGTTGGCTAGAGCGCGCCTGACCGCCTCGCAAACCATGATCTGATCATCGATGAGCAGAACCATGGATGAATAGTTGTCTGTGAGTGGCGGGACCAGCTCTGGTTCTTGCGTCATCGGACGAGCCTTTTCACGTGGAGCGCTCGCAGGCTTCGATTATACGTGAGCCGATCGCACTCAAAGGAAGAATATCAACAGCCGCGCCGATTTCGGCGGCGGCCTTCGGCATGCCATAGACTGCACTGGTTGCTCGATCCTGGGCGATCGTGAGATGCCCTTTGTCGCGGAGCTGTCTTAGCCCGCGCGCACCATCCCTGCCCATGCCTGTGAGCAGGACACCAATCACAGAGCCAGGCCACCATTGCGCCGCACTTCCGAAGAACACATCAACGGACGGCCGATAAACATTGTCCTTGGGGCTGGGCGTATAGCCAAGTTGTTGAGCTGACTTGAAAACCAGATGATCCGCAGAACTGGCTACGAGAACAGTGCCCGCTTGAGGACTATCCTTTTCCCGCGCCGGACGGATCGGGAGAGGCGTATGCTGTCCCAGCCAATCAGTAAGCCCCGGCACGAACTGAGCATCGAGATGCTGGACGAGCACGATCGCGCCGTCAAAATCAACGGGAAACGCACTCAGGACTGCGGCAACGGCGGCCGGCCCGCCCGCGGAGGCGCCGATTGCAATTAAGCGTCGAGGTGTCGGCTCAGCGTCACGTGACATCCGCCTTTTTGTCTTGGCCGGCGCATCACCGATCAGCTTGCCGATCGTCGCAATCTTGTTCGTTAGAAGCCGTGCGGATTGCGAGGACGCATTACCTTCGATGCCTACTGACGGAATATCGACCGCGTCCAGCGCGCCATGGCCCATTGCTTCGTAGACACCGGCGAGGTTGGCTTCGATACTGGCGGTCACCAGCAAGATTGAGCACGGGGTTTCCGCCATGATTCTGCGCGTCGCTTCCACGCCGTCCATCTCTGGCATCGCTAGATCCATGAGTATCAGATCCGGCAGATCACGTCTGCAGACCTCGACCGCCTCACGCCCATTGGTCGCGATCCATGCGACCTGATGTTCGCCGGTCGACAAGACCAGCCGGCGCAGAAGCTCAACCGCCATCGGCATGTCGTTGACTACGCCGATTCTCATTCGTTGGCTTCCAATTTCGATCTCATTCAGTCGCCTCGCCAATCATGTCCACGACCGCATGGATCAGCGCCTCGTCCTGAAAGGTACTCTTGGTCAGATAATAGTCCGCACCGGCGTCAAGCCCGCGCGAGCGATCTTCTTCCCGATCCTTGTATGAAACGATCATTATGGGTGTGTTCTTGAGATGGGCGTCCTTTCTGATCAAGCTCACCAACTCGATGCCATCCATGCGCGGCATATCTATGTCAGTGACGACGAGATCGAAAGGACCAGACCGGACGGCATTCCACCCGTCCATACCGTCGACCGCCACTTCGACATCATAACCGTGATTGCCCAACATCTTGCGCTGGAGTTCGCGGACCGTGAGTGAATCGTCAATCACGAGCACGCGCTTGCGTCTGCTCGGTTCGGGACCGCCCGCAGCGCGCCGAAGAGCCCTAAATCCGCTAGACGATGCAAGCTTTTCCACCGATCGGATCAGATCATCGACGTCGAAGATCAGAACTGGCGAACCGTCTTCCATCAGGGCCGCTGCGCTGATGTCCTTGATCTTGGCAAACCGTGGATCGAGAGGTCTGATCACCAGCTCGCGTTCCCCGAGAAAACGGTCAACGATCAGGCCGTACGCATCGCCCCGACCTGCATCCACGACGACGACCGAGAGTTCGTCCGGTTCCGATCCGGACTCTCCTCGATCCAGCACTTCGCGCGCGGTCACCAGCCCGATCTGTCGATCGTTCAAGCGAAAATGCGGTCGGCCCTGCAGCAGGTTGATCTGCATCCGCTGCAATCTCATTGTCTTGGAGATGGCGGCGAGTGGAAACGCATAGGGCTCCCCATCGACTTCGACGAGTAGTGTGCGCAGGACTGACAACGTCAGCGGCAGCTGCAGTTGAAACCGGGTTCCACGACCAAATTCCGAGGAAACGCTCGTGATTCCGCGGACCTCTTTCGTCATCGCCTGCACCGCATCGAGGCCCACACCACGGCCGGACACGTCGGTAAGGCCCGCTTTCATCGAAAAGCCTGGCAGAAACAGGAATGCGAGCAATTCGGTTTCGCTGAGTGTGTCAGCACTTTCCCTGGTCGCAAGCTGTCGGGCGATGACAGCCTCGCGCAGCTTCGAGAGCTCGATCCCCCTGCCGTCGTCCACCACGGCTATCTGCAGCAGCCCGGCATTGTGCCTCGCTTCGAGCCTGATCAGCCCCTCTTCGGGTTTCCCCATCGCGAGGCGCTCCTCAGGCGGTTCAAGCCCATGGTCTACAGCGTTGCGCAAAAGATGCCCCAAGGGGGCATCGAGCTGCTCGAGGATATCGCGGTCGATGCCGGTCGAGCCGCCTACGATCTCCAGTCGCGCCCGCTTGCCAAGGGTACGACCGAGGTCGCGGACCGTTCTTGCGTAGTGTCTCACGCCGTCCTCGAAAGGCCGCATCCGGCTCGCCAACGTTTCGTCGTACAATCTGTTGGCAAGATCGGTCGCTTTCCGATCCACTGAATCCAATTCATCGAGACGCTCCGCCAGGAACGCTTGGCTCAACCGAAGCTTTCGCTGCGCTTCAGCCAGCGCCTCCACCACCGGCGCATCATTTGAAACCGGCGGCAGCACTGCATGAAGATTGTCGAACGCACTTGCGAGGTCCGATTGAAGTCGCTTCAGCCTTAGCAGCCCGTCAGCGAATGGCCTGAGCCGCCGAGCTTCCATCAGCGACTCGCCAGCCAACCCGAGCAATCGGTTCAGGCTGTCTGCCGTCACCCGAACCATTCTATCAGAGCCGATGCTGCCGTGGGCTTGCGGTACCGCCCCAACGAGGAGATTCGCTGAAGAGGTCGACGCCAGTTGCTCCTGGGCATGATCTGGAGTTGCGAAATCAGCTGCAAAATCTTGGGCCCCGGGCTTCGCCTCGGGGGGCGACAATTCCTCAAACTTCGCGAGAAAGCTTTCGATTTCTGAGTTGGCGCGCTCGCTCGATGATCCCGATGCGATCAATTTCAAAAGGTCACAGCCTTGCAGGAGCGCATCTATATGCTCCCGTCCCACTCTCAGATGCCCACGTTGCGCGGCGACCAGGCAATCTTCCATCGCATTTGCAACTTTGACCGCGGGCATCAGGTCGATGATGCGGGCAGCTCCCTTCAGGGAATGTGCGGCACGCATGCATGCTTCCAAGGCATCGGCGGCGACAGGATTGCGTTCCAGTGCCAGAAGCCCAGACGTTAGTGCCTGCGACTGCGTCTCCAGTTCGGCCTGGAAGAGGCTGAGCATCGAGACCTGGCTGAAGTCCTCATCTGTCATGCCATGCTCCGATCCAGCATCGTGAGCAGTTGTCCTGGGTCGAGACAACCAACGGCCCGTCCCTGCCAGGGCAGAACGGCAACAGTAGCCGCAGACAGCGCCTTGTCGATCGTGGCTGGCACAGCGAGAGTGTCGCGTGCCCGATAGCGATGTAAGCCGTGGATCTCATCAACCGTAAAGGCAACCCGCTTGTCGCGCTCGCCCACAACAACCAGGCGGCGAAATACCTTGGTTCGCGTGCTTTGCTCCCCCTCCTTGCGCTCGTCTATCCCGAGCAATTCAGCCAGGGACAGGCAAACGAGCAATTCACCACGGACATTCGCAATACCGAGCAGTGCACGGTTTCTGCGATGTGGAAGTGAATGAACGCGACGAGATTCAGCCACTTCATGAAAAATACCGACCGGAAGTGCCATCCATTCTTCCCCCAAACGGAAGAGAACAGCCGTCTGCAGCGCCTCGCCGTCGGCCGGATCGATCCCTGCTCGACCAGCGTTACCAGGCCATTCGTCGCGATATACCGAGGGAGCCGCACGGTCGAGGAGGTGTCGTGCAATCTTCTTATAGGTCGGGCAATTCCGGCAGTGGAGATGCTGCTCCAGCAGCGGACATGACTTGTCACCCCGTACGCCTATTTGCCGCCAGCAGTCGTCGATTTCAATCTGCTCCAACGGCTGAGCGATCCCTGTCGAAGCCGCCATCAGCTGCCGCTCCTTTTCTGGACCCGGCCTAGCCGGCCAGCCAGGGCCTCGGCGCCGTTATGGTCGCCTTGCTTGCGAAGCAGCAAAGCCAGATGGATGAGAGCTTCTCGATGATTTGGCGCGAGATAGAGCGCCTTGCGATAGCTTTGCGCGGCTTGGGGTGCTGCGCCATCCGCATCCTGGACGAGGCCCAGCAAGTAGAAGATTTGCGCGGAAGGACCAAATTCCTTGAGATGCGCCAGGGCGACCTCCTGTGCCTCCTTTACCCGTCCTGCATTGGCGATCCGTTCAACCGCGATGAGGCTTTCCGAGGCCTGTGCAAGCGGCTTGGCCGGCGCCTGTCCACGGGCTTCATTGCCAATTGTCGGTCGGGGCCGAAGAAGAGGCTTGCTCTTGTTGACCTTCGGGGTTGGCGTCGGCACCGGGATGGCGGCCGAAACTGTCGGCGCCGTGGTCTTGACGGGCTCCGATTTCAGGAAGGCAAAGGCCAATGGCCATTCAGCGGAAATAAAGCCATGCAACCTTGGAAGAGCTGCTTCCGCCGGACCGACCAGGAGGAGTCCGTCTTTGGCCAGTAGGTCCTTCAGGCAGATCAACGCGCGATCCTGCAGCTCTCGATTGAAATAGATCAGCAGATTGCGGAAAAGCACGATGTCATAGACTTCTTGCCTGAAAGACGCGCGAGAGCCGAACAGGTTTCCTACCCTGAACCGAACCTGTTTCAGCACCGCAGCTGTAGGACGCAACCCGCTCTCGGCCGCTTCGAAATAGCGATCCTTGAATTCGAGATGGCTGCCGCGAAACGAATTGCGCCCATAGATCGCGCGTTCAGCCGTCGCGATATTGCGGCTGCTGACGTCCACACCATCGATCTTGAACTCGTGCGCCTCAAAGCTGGCATCGAACATGGCCATGGCGACCGAGTAAGCCTCTTCGCCGGTTGAACATGGCAGGCTCAGGACTTTAATCGGCTGAGCACGCTTGTGCACGCGCGCGTGCCGCGCCAGCATCGTGAACGCTTCTCGGTCGCGAAAGAACCAGGTCTCCGGGATCACCACCGCATTGATCAACTCCTGCAACTCCTGTGAGGAACCGGTCAAGTGTTCCTTATAGGTCTGAGGGTTGGTTATCCGGCATGCTGCCATCCGATCTCTGACCGCCTGACGGACCACTGTCGGACCAACGCTGGCACTGTCCAGTCCGATGGTTTCCGTCAGGAGCTTTTCAATTGCGCCGGTCATTGATCACCCATTGCTGACTGGCGGAGCAATGCGGTACGTATCTCTTCCGAAAGCAGCGATGCCACTTTGACCCGCTGAATGATCTCCGAACCATCGGAAGCCACCGGCCCAAGATAGGGCGGGGTTCCTGGTTCAAGTCCGAACGGCGCGAAGTCGGCAGGGTCTCGCTCAAGCGTATCCGTCACCCGTTCCGCGATCAGTCCCAGCAGGCGCTGCTCGCCATCATGCGCGTGATAGCGCGTCACAACGATCCGGGTGCTCAATAAGCGCTCCGACGGCCGGCCAAGCGCAAGAAGAGTAACATCGATCAGCGGGATGGGTATTCCGTTGTAGCTGACCAGACCCACCACACCGGTTGGCGCACCCGGCAGGACCTTCACATCGAGACGAGGCAGCACCTCTTCAATTTGGTGGACATCGATCAAGTAGCGATCCGGACCCATGCTGAAGGCGAGAAATAGCATTGTCACCCCCTACTGCCGGCTCGCTACGCTCTCAGCTTGAACCTCGAAATGCTACTTCGCATGCCGCCTGAGACTTGATTGAGCTCGTCGATCGCGAGCGTCGATTGCTGAAGGGATTCGACTGTTTGCTGAGCTGCCTCACTCAGCTGCGTTAGCGTGTCGCTGATCTGCCCCGCGCCGGTCGCCTGCGCTTGCATGCCTTCATTGGCGACTTCGAAACGTGGCACCAGCCCCTGAACCTGCTGAATGATCTCGAAGAGTTGCCCGCCGACCTGCTGGATTTCCTGCATACCCCGGCGGACCTGCTCGGAAAACTTGTCCATGCCCATCACCCCGGCCGCGACTGCCGACTGGATGTCCTTGACCATCTGCTCGATATCGTATGTGGAGACAGCTGTCTGGTCCGCGAGCCTTCGGATTTCCGTCGCCACCACTGCAAAGCCCCGGCCATATTGGCCGGCCTTCTCAGCCTCTATGGAAGCGTTGAGCGACAAAAGGTTCGTCTGATCGGCCACTTTGGTGATGGTCGTCACCACCTGATTGATGCTGCCGGCTTTCTCGCTCAGGATCGCGAGTTTGGAATTGATCGCGCCGGCCGCTTCCATGACCTGCTGCATGGTTTCTTCCATACGGGTTAGCCCCGCTTGCCCTCCGCCGGCGACGGCAGCAGTTTGCTCGGCAACTGTCGAGACCTCGTTCATCGTGCGGACGAGCTCGTTTGACGTGGCGGAGATCTCCTTGGCTGTCGCGCGGATTTCTGTTGTGGTCGCTGCGATTTCAGTCGCAGTTGCCTGCTGTTGCTTGGAGGTGGCGGCGATCTCAGTTATCGATGTGCCGACCTGTATGCTGGACCTTTGAACCTGACCAATGAGGGTTGTGAGATCGTCCGCCATTGCGTTGAAGCCGTCGGCAAGCACGCTGAATTCGTCTCGGCGCCTCAGATCGAGGCGTTCGCTGAAGTCGCCTTGCCGCATCAATTGAACCGCGTTGACCAAACGAGTGAGCGGACCTGTAATGGCGCGAAACAGCTGGTAACCCAAAAGAAGGGCTAGTCCGAGGGCTATCAACAAGCCAACGCTCAAACCGACTTCGGCCGTTCTAACGATCGAGCTGATCCGCTGCGTCGCGCTGTTTGCCTCGCCTCTGTGATCCTCAACCATGGCCTGCAGAGCGGACTGCAACTTTACAAAGATCGGCTCTACGGTGTTCTTGATGGCCAGGCTTTCATTGGGAGTTTCACCTTTCGACAAGGCAGCCCGGCTTGTGTCCAGCACAGCAGTTTCAGCCAGACGAAATTGGTTGGCGAGTTCTTTGACGACTGCATAATTCTGCTTGTCGATGTCGGAGACGATTGTTGCTTCATAGTCGCCCATCGACCGCTGCACTTGGTCGCGATTGGTCGTGATCGCGCTTTCAAGCGTGCTTCTATCCGATGGGTTGTCCTGAAGGGCATATTCCTGAAGCAGACTATGGGCCGTCATCTGGCCCATCATGATCGCGGTGCTGTGATAGAGGTCTGGAAGGATGCCCTTCTCGACCTCAGTCGCCTCCTGCCCCGCCTGAAGAAACCAGGCGTACGCGATGACGGCGATCACGGACATGACCACCAGAACGGCAGCGAAACTGACGAGGATGCGGTGGCGTATTGTCAGACTCTTCATGGATCCGATTCACCAATGGGGGCATCGTGGGCTGCGCGACAAGCGCTCGTTCCGACGTGTTCGAAAAAGGTGCGTCGAAAAGCGGTAGTCTGACGCTGAATGGTTTCTTTTCCGTTCCATCACTAATGATGGCGATGCCGCTCGCCAGAAGTGACGGTCGAGGACACGTCTTCCGTCGGCGCACATCAGCCCGACATCCGCTGGGCGGCACGCCCGCGTCAAGGTGGGTGGATGACTGATTGTTACCGTCTCGTTGGACGTCGATGAGAAAGGTATTCAATGACGATGAAGCTCTCACCTCACGTCCAAGGCCCTGTCAGCGTTGGGCCTTTGAAGCAAACAACCTGGACAGCCCATAGGCAACAAGGCCTATGAACCTTGAAGGGGCACAAATATACGCTGGCCGCTGGTCGATCCAGGAAGTCCGGTGCACCGCCATCAGACTCGCCCAGCGTCGCATAACCCCGCCTACGTCATCGCATGGTCATGCTGGAGGCGCCCATCGGTCGCCGTCCGCCTATTCTGGAAGCCCGATGAACGGATTCTGATGCCGAATGCCGAGCGGCCTGAAATCCTTCTCGTTGTCCGTGAGCACGATCAGATCGTGTTGCATGCCTGTTGCAGCAATAGCGATGTCCTCGAAACCAGGTGAGATGCCAGCGGCCCGAGCGACTGTCATGAGTTGCCCAGTTATTGTTGCCGTTTCGAGGTCAAGAGGGAGGATGCGGCTACTGTAGTAGTGACGGATTTCTCCCCACCATTCAGCGAGCGCGCCCGCCTTCTTGGTGGCACCGGTTCGCTTGGCGTTCGCGATGCCGTCCTCGATCTCGGCCAAGGTGATTACGGAGAGCCAAAGGTCGGACGATCGCTCGACTATCCAGGCCGCTAGTTTCTCATCGGAGGGCGTCCTGCGTTTTGAAGGGGCAAGCAAGCTGACGACATTCGTGTCCAAAAGGTACAATGTCAGAACGCCGGATCGCGCAGAGCCCGTGCGGGCTTTCGGCTTCGCGCTGGCAGGTCAGCTTCCTCCAGGGGCGAGTTTGTGAGCAGCCAACCCAGCGACGGCACACGGGAAAGGCGTTCGTATTCCGAATAGCTGATTACGACAGCCTCTCTTTTGCCGTGACGGGTGACGACCGTCGGTGTGCCCGCAACCGCTTCGTCGACCACATGTGAGAACGTAGCCTTGACGTCTTTGAGCTGAATCTCTTTCATCATGATTGCTCCCGTGACTAAAGTGGTCATATAAATTATGGAGCGAGTTTTGGCAAGGAGTCAGGACGGATCGGTGCGCCTCCGGCGCTCGATCTGCCGCCAGTTGGCAGGCTGACATCTCACATCAGGGCTAATCCCGAAAACCGCGTCTTCCCCGTTGATCTGGAAAGTACGGCGATCGACCCCGACACAATCGCGATTAGCCAGCAACACGCAGCAGCCGACACCGCCGACGGCAGATAGAGCCTGTCAAGACTGGACTGGGCGGCAGCGAGCAGCGGCTCGACCTTCTGCCCGGCGACGCTCAATTCGATGTCGGTTAGCCGCCGGGGTGATTTCTGGCCTGCAGGAACCAGCCTGTGCAACGAGGCCGAGCGCCGCCACGAATCGACCAGCGCCGATTTTTCAGCGGCATCCGACGTGATCGATGCTTGAACACGGTCTGCACGCAATGTGGCCATGTGCCGGTCCATGCCTTCCTCCCGAAGCCTGAACGCCGATAGACTTGCCGCTGTTTCCTCAATCTTCCAGCGGCATAACAGATGTCCTCCGCGCTGCTATCTTGCTCTTGTTGCCCCGCTGTCAAATGGTCTGAAGTGCTTGTACCATCCAGGAGTCGGAGCGCAGCTCATTCGCTCATCGCATGAAGCGCATCATGCCTGACGATTTCGATGCTGCGCAGGCTGAGCAGGCGGATGACGCCCTTGTCCTTCAGCCGGGTGAAGATCCGCGATACCGTCTCGATGGTGAGGCCAAGATAATCGCCGATATCCATGCGCGACATCGGAAGTTCGACCTGCCGCAATCCGCCCTGGCGCTCCGACAGGTCGACCAGGAACGCGGCGACGCGTTCGATGGCGCTCTGGCGACCGAGGACCAGCAGGTGTTCCTGCGCTCTGGTCAACCCCTTCAGCGCCAGAGGCAGCAACTGATGGGACATATCCGCTCCAGCTGTGGGGCGGAAGACGCGGACACCGGTGGAATTGACCGCTTCAGCAAAGAAATGGTGCGTCGTGTCGGCTTCGAAGCCGAATGTCTCTCCGGCGAGATGAAAGGCACTGATCTGCCGGCGGCCGTCAGCAAGCAGGCGGTAGACGCGGACGGCGCCGAACTCCACCTGGTAGAAGCCTCCGGCCTTCTCGCCCTGGGCGTAGATTTCCGCGCCTGCGGGATAGAAGCTGAGTGGTTGCAGCAGTGCGGGCTCAAAAGCCTCCGGCAGGTTGGGCTGGGCAGACCGTGACGGCAGCGAAATTCTGGAGGAGGTGTACGCGTGCATGGCTGTTTTCCCGGTTTATCCGTGACACAGCAATCGCGCGAATCCGCGGGTCGCGAAATTCGGTTATGTCCCTACGGGAAACTACCTAGAGCCGCTCCTCCTGAATCGGTCCAGCGCTGGTCGCCACAGTGAAGAAAGCTATTCACTTGCTTCACGGCCCGTCACCTGTTGGATCATGATACGGAAGAAAACGTGGGGTGCGCTGTCCGACACCGGAGGCATGACTGGCTTGAGGGCGCCGGGCTCCCACCAAGCGGCATGCTTGCTCAATATCGACCATGCATGGTCACGCTCGAGCTTGTGGCCAATCCGGTCCGGCAGTTCCTCATAACGGCCGTCGACGACGACGCTTCTCCAGCCTCGGCCCTGGCCGCGTTCACCCACCTGGACGGACACCAGGGGATTGGCACGCATCCAGTCGATCTTCTTGCCGGGCATGGAAAACGCGTAGAGATGATTGTCGGCGTGCGCATAGTGCACCGGCACCACGTAGGGCTGCCCATCCTTCGCGCATGCCAGATGACCGACACGGTTGGCGGTCAGCAATTTCGTGCATTCCAAGGCGGATAATGTGCGGATCAGCATGTGAGATCTCCTGAGTCTATTGGTCGTCCAACAGACTGTTGGCCCAGCCGCCGGAGCTGTCATTGATCGCAATCAAGGCAGGCTTGCCGCTCGTCCGCAGCGGCATAGGCGGCAATTTCGTAAATGATTTAAATCAAGGCGCTGCTTGCCGCTTCCCCAGATCATGGGG
>NZ_RZRP01000004.1:0-27883 GCF_003997795.1 Mesorhizobium sp. M7A.F.Ca.US.005.03.2.1
AAGCAAATGGATCGACGGGTGCGCTGCTCCTCCACCATTGAAGTCTCGGCGACGCATCCCGTCATCGTCCATCGCTAAAGGCAGCGTATTGAATTATGGGAGCGGTCGCGCCCGCCCCACCATAGCGATACAGCAAGACAATCAAAAAAGCCGGTCTTTGCTTGGCCCCAAATCTTTTCTCCTTTCGTGAACGCTGAGCTGCCAAGCTGCTACAGTTCACCTCGCGGGGCAACCGTGCACAACACAGGAGTTGCCCGAGCGATACATTCTTCACTTGCCGCTTATCAGCGCTGGTGATTGCACTTTGCAGCCTGCCTCCGGACCCGCAGCGCTCACGCTGTTGGTTTTGCGCCTGCAGGCGTCGGAAGTCGGATCGCCGCAGCTAATTTCCTCAGGCGGACGAATTCAACAAATCGATTGTTTGGATCGAAGGCATCCACACCATCGATGCCTCTAGAATATGATCCAGCTACAATCACCGTGCTGTAATGGCAGGGACGGCCAGCACAAGCGCGACACGATCCGGCGGGTCCATCGCTGCGTTACGTATTCATGGCTACTGCATCGGGCGCTCGGTCGACCGCCTTAAGCCAGGTCGCCGCATTGCGAGACGGTGACCGGCGAGGGAGAGGGCGCTCTGGCAACGAAGCGAGGCGGGTGGCCTTGCGGGTGGCCGCGTGATGTCATCCGGCTCTCCTGCCGATCTCTGCCGGCCAGATCTGGAGCAACTGTTTTGCATAGATATGGCTCTCTTCAGGGGGCCATCTATGATGGGAGCCGAGCGCGTGTTCGAGCCGGGGAACAGGCTGCGCATGCACTGTGCCCACCTATTGCGATCGTGCTAACCTTGGTTGTTCGGACTTGCCGTTAAAGGCAAGCGACAGATTGAAGTTATGCTGCACCATCTGATTGCCTGGCTCGTTTTCGAGAGCTCGCCGATACAGGGCCTGTGCCGCGTCATGCCGCCCCTCAATGTCCAAAATCACGCCCTTCGCATTCAATGCACGTACGTTTCCTGGGGCTGCAACCAAGACGCTGTCGAGCACCTCAACCGCTTCGTGCGGGCGCTTCTGGCCCACCAAGGCATTTGTAAGTCGTATCGCCGCATCAACATTGTCCGGGTGCTGCTTCACCTCATCCCGCAAAGCCCGCTCTTGAACATCCTGACCAACTTCGCGCAAAATGCGTTCGCGCATAGCCGGATCGATTTGATCGGCGCTGAGCAACTCGGGGGAAGATGTCTCCTGCACGGAAAGAGCCGGCTTTTGCCAGCTGGCGCAACCGCCCAAAGGCAGAATGGCGAGTACGGCAAAAAGAAGTGAGTTCCGGCGCAGAAACATAGGCGATGGAGAAACTGTATTACTATTCATGTTATCTCTCAGTTATCGGGGAGGCGCGTGGCGTTCAGTTAGGAAAGGTGGGACTACTCTAACAATCCGCTGTTCGATCCGTGCGGGAGTGTGACGGATCCTGCGGGGCGAATTGTAAAGTCGGAGGCGAGGTCTTGATAAGACAGCACGGCGAGATCAACCCCGTTTCGCGTCAGAAAGCCGCGGACGAAACGTCGGACATCCATCGACGTCAACAGAATAGGGCGGGTTTGACCCGGTTCTGCGTTCGAAAGGACCTGACGTATCTGTGATAGCATCGCTTCGCTTTGCCGATCCTCCAGTGCGAGATAGGGGCCTGCATCCGAATCTCGAACCGCGCCACGCATCACATCCTCGCTCTCGCGCTCGACGACCAGGGCGGACACGATGCCCTCCGTGTTGGCATGGCGGTGGCAGATCTGTCGCTTCAAACCAGAACGGACATATTCCGTCAGCAGGGCAACGTTCTGCTCACGCTCGCTCCATTCGGCCAATGCCTCCAACACGAGACGGGTGTGGCGGATTGGGATACCTTCCTCCAGGAGGCGGCGCAGAACATCGGCAATCCGAGGAATCGGCGTCGTGCGTAGCACCTCTTTCACAAGCTCAGAATATTCCTGCTCCATTCGGCCCAGGAAATGTCGGGTCTCTTGGATGCCCACCAATCGCGGTGCGTAGCGGGTCAACGCTGCATGGACGCGCAAGGCGAGGAGTTCGCCGGGAGCCCTATGCTCCGTGCCGGCGCCCGTAAGGGCCTTTGCAGGGGTATGTTCAACCGGGAGTCTGTCCGTTTTCGGCTCACGTCTAAGGGGGACACCGCTCGAGTCGACGTGCGCTACATCGGCTCGGAGCGCCATCTGGTTTGGATCTAAGGCGTCCTGTTCGACTGGCACGCCCTCGACATCAATTCGGAATTGCGATTCAGGCAGCTGCTCGTCAACCAAGACAGGGATGCGAGGAACGATAATGCCCAGATCGGCTGTGACCAGGAGCGAAACGCGCCCAATATGTTTTTGCAATTCGGCTTGATCGACCGCCTGCATAAGATCTGGCGCTAGAAAAAATGCGATCGGGAATTCCTTCGCAGGCGCGGCTTGCTTAGGCTCCGCTGCAGTTCCACCTTTCGCATCGGCAGTGCCGGCGCCCAGCACATCAGCCTTGACAATGCTTACCGCAGCGAACACTGCGGCCAGCATCAGAAAGACGGGGAGGGGAAACCCAGGAACGAACCCCATTACAACCAGGACGCCGGCCGCCAGTCGCAAGGCTCGAGTGCTGGCCGTGAGCTGACTGACCATTTCTGTACCGAGGTTGATCCTCGCCGTCCCAGTCACACGGGTGACGATGGTCGCCGCAGTAATGGAGAGCAGAAGGGCCGGAATCTGCGATATCAATGCATCGCCTATCGTCAGCAGAGTGTAGTGATGCAGTACCTCGCCGAAGGACATGCCCTTGGAGAGCAGGCCGATCGAAATTCCACCCAGCATGTTGATGCAGATAACCACCAGCCCGGCGATGGAATCGCCCTTCACAAATTTCATCGCGCCGTCCATCGCGCCATAGAGTTGGCTTTCCTTCTCCAATTCGGCGCGCCGCCGGCGGGATTCGTTGGCATCGATGTGGCCGTTGCGTAGCTCTGCGTCGACCGCCATTTGCTTGCCCGGCAGAGCATCCAGCGTGAAACGCGCCGCCACTTCTGCCACCCGTTCGGCACCCTTCGCGAGGACCATGAATTGCACCATGGTGACGACCAGAAATATGACGAAACCCACCACGATATTGCCTGAAATGACGAAATCGCCAAAAGTATGAATAATGCTGCCGGCCTCCCCCTCGGCCAGGATCAGTCGCGTCGTTGCGACCGTGAGCGCGAGACGGAATACAGTGGAAATCAAAATAACGCCGGGCAAAGAGGAAAAATCAAGTGGAGTACTGACATACAGGGCAACCATCATCAGCAGTATGGCCAACCCCATATTGAATCCTATCAGGGCGTCGACCACCACGACCGGGATAGGCATGACCATCATCGCGACAGCCAGAAGCAGCATCAACGCAACCATTAAATCCGGGCTGGCCGGCGCACGCTTGATGAAGTCACGCAGGACGTTGGCCATCGAGACACCTTTGCAATCGGTTGAGACTTACTCTGCTGTTACGCCATGAAACGTGGCTTTCGAACTCCGAAGGCGCCTCAGCCTTGGCCAGCGCGTGACCCTGCATGAGAGCCACAAGCAGGCGCGAAATGGCTGGGCAGCAAATGTTTCCAACGCAGCCAGCTTGTCAGCACCGAGCGCGACAGGATGTTTGGCTGGCCATAGAGTGCTGCTTGATGGGGCCTGCGAGCTTTCAATATTGGAGAGCAGCAATGCGGCCATTCCTGCTCAGCAGCACACGGCTGTCCTCAATACGTTCGACCACCCATCCATCAGCCAAAATGGCGCCGACAAAATACTTCTCGCTGTCGATGACAATATATGGTTGGACCCCATGCCACACAGCTTCGACCGCGATTGCGGATGGCGCCTTCTCCTCTTTGATGAGCACTCCGTTCACCAGTGTTAGAGTACCCTTGGTGCGACGATCGAACGATTGCTGAAGCTTCTGCCAACTGATGACCGATTCAGACGTGACGGTGCCTTCGGCGGTCACAACACCCTTTGCCGACCCAATCTTGACGTCGAGAAGACCCGCTCGATCGACTTCCTCCTGCAGCTCTTGGGCCGCTGCCTCCGTAAGTTCATTGTCAGCGCGGTGACTGATCGTTCTGGACGCGACTTCAGCCCGAAGTGAATTGGGGCTCGATCCACTTGCATTGCCAAGATAGGAGATCGTGCCTGAAAGCGCGCCGATCCCGAGTGAGCTGATTATGACCATGGCGAGCACACCGATCGGTAGGCGCGGTATGCCGGTCGAACCAGGCGGCTCTGCATCCTGCACGGACAAAGCAATGGACATCTCGCCTACGAGCAGGACGACAGGAAGGGGCACAACAACGGACTGGCCTGCGGCGATATTCCGGTTGCCCTCGATACTGAGTCCGGGTGCAAGCGCCTCCAGTTCGATCGACTTGCCAAGAAGAGTTACACGAAGGTGATGCGGTGCCAGTCCCTGCTCGACAAAGACCAAATCGGCATCGAAGCCGCTGCCGATTAAACACTTTTGAAGATCCGTCTTGCCGGTCAGACCGCAATAGTGCCCCGAACGCACTTCGAAACGGAGGGAAACGGCGTCATCCACAGAGCATCTCTCAAACAGGATAGAAGCCGCATGGCAATTGCCATGCGGCTCATTTCGGGACTACGTCGCGTCAATAAGGAGACGCGCTAGGGGGCAGTCTAAAACCCGCTTCCGACATTACGAAACGCGTTCGTCGGCGGCCTTCTTGATGGTCTGGAGATTGGTCGTTAGAGTGCGCAACTGGACACTCCTTTTCGTCGCCTCCAAGCTAACATTGGTTAGTTCCTGCACTTGCGCCTGAAAAGCAGTAGCATCAGCTCCGCTTGTATTGCCGGGAGTGCCACTGTTAGTTTTATCGGTATTGCCGGCGCTACTGGTATTGGTATTGCCTGATTTTTTATTATTATCAACTGCAGCCATGATCATTCCTTTTTCTGTTGGAGTTGTGCCGTCAATAACGGCCTGTATGACCTCACGCCGGATTTCCCGCGTCAGGCATCTTCTGTGTCATCCAAAGCTTCATCGGCCTCAGCCATCGCATCGTTCGCGAATTGGAACGCGAACGATCGCAGGATACTTTGGAAGGCTTCACTTTGTGCTGCAGACTGTGAGTTGTCTTGAAGTTGATCATTTGAAACGGTCCGGTTATCCGCCCGATCGTTCCCGCCAGCTGCCTTGCCATCATTCCCACCAGCTGGCTTGCCATCATTGCCATCAGCCGGCTTGCCATCACCAGAATGCTCGGATTTCGAATCCCCATGGCCCTTTCGGATCAAGGAAGTCCCGAGGTTGCCAACTCCACTCCCAATTGCTGCTATCATCAGGTACTCCGGCATTTGCCATTGGCGGCGACGTGTTAAAGGTTAGCCTCGATCAAGCTAAGGGCGGGAGCTTTCGAGAACCTGACGGCTTTTGACAAAAACCGGCCAGCGCAAAAACGTATGCTCTGCAGGATGTTGCTCTCGCATCGAACAGTCGACCACGATCTCGGCTGTTCGGCCAATCCCGCCGTCCACGCATGCCGCGACCGAATGGCAGCCGCAGCAGCTCGTTTGCATCCTCGATGCTGTGGTGTCGAACAGGAGACACGGTCCACGTGCTGCATGACCGCAATGACCGTATTCTTGCTGGCTCCACGGGCGCACGCAACGAGCAGGAACTCGGTCTTTGCATCACCATTCTCTCGCCTGCACATCACGGCCCGGCGCGGTGAGCTCATTGGCTTCGAGAAGGTCGGCGACCGTACGAACATGGGATGGTCTGCCGGCTTTGGGAGGCCGGTGCGGATCCTCTTCTCACCATATCGAAAGCTTGAAGCGGTCGGATTTTCTTGCCCTGTTCGTGAGAACTCCCATCGTCAGCTAATCGTCAGCCAAGCGGTCTATCTAGGCCGGCCGTGCCTGACCTTCGGATCCAAAGGTCCCGTCTCGACACTTTTTGTAACTATAGATCGAAATGGTCCGCGTGATACGCAACGCACACGCTTCTCTGAAGCAAATGTGTGACTTTGTCGGTGGCGAACGAGAGGAGTGACGCATCAATAAAATCGTCAGGCACGTGTCTAGGAAGGGGAGCTAGCCGAGTTGGTCTGATTTCATTCGCTGTTCCTGGAAATCGGCGGACTGAAGCGCTGATAATCTCAGGACATCGATGGCAACGTTGCGAAAGTCCTGTGAGCTCGGGCCAATCTTGGCCTGCTACTGAGAAGCACTTTGGCGGGAACATTACGCCGTCGCGGGTCTGGCTGACCGTGACGTTAACCGAAAGATGCCGCTGGTCTCGTCAGCCGCCAGCACAATAGCAGCACATTCTCGCCTACTACGGAGACGCAATATGAAGGGCATTGGCCGACCACGGAAATCGCAGGCTGAAACTGGAGCCAGCCGCGCGGGGCGGGCGAGCAGTTCCCTTTCGCAATCAAGTCTTGCTGCGGGAGAAGGTGGACAGTCATTCGATTCCGTTGTGGAGCAGATGCGCTCTGGGGACGCCGATAGGAGGCCCTCCTCCCTTCCAGTTGCGCGCGGTCCAGGCGATGCCCGCGAAAGTCTGCCAGGCGCCTCGATTGGCGAAGATCAAATCCTGAACACACCGCCACGTGGAGCCGCTGCGCCACCACGCGGAACCGTAGCGCCACGTGGCGCAGCCGCAAGGCGGCGCGGTTCTCCCTCCATGTCTGAGGGCGAAGCCATGGCGCCGGTCGGTAGCCAACTATCAACCGCGCAGGTGGAAGGCACCAGCTCATCGTCAAATAAAGATATCAGTCCGACACAGCTCAGAATGAACAGTCTTGTTCAACAACTGACTGATTGCGAGGCTGCGGCCAGGAAAACCGACGTCCCCGAGGAGGCGGTGGAGCTGATCAGTGGGGTCGTCGATGCAGCCTCAGCAATTCTGGAGTACCGCGCTAGCCTGCCTGCGGCTGAGGCGCAGACAATTATGCCAGACGACAAGGTGCGTAGATGTTGCCAGATCGTGTGCGACGCCGCGAATGAAGTAGACAAACTTGGCCTGTCGACGATCACGAAATTGGACAAAAAGACCAAGAAAGCGGCAGGTATGGTCGATAAACTCTACTCCTACTCCCAGGCGGACCGGCAGGAGCTGTTGATTTTAAATGTGGAGAACCACCATACGGCGGCAATTAAGTGGTGGGAAAAAAAGGCATGGCGCTCCGAACGGCAGCGATCCGCCTGCGCTGCCACCGCTAGCCTATCCAGTGGAACGCCCGTGATGCGGGAAGCCGAGCGGTGCGCACTGCGGCTGCGTGCCGGCTCGGTACTGAGTGTCAGGATCTGGCTGGTCCGTGAGCGGATCGGTCTTGCGCGGGCCAAGATTGAACTGCGGGCGAGCAGGTTCGAGCCAGATTTGAAGGAACTCCTCGTCGGTCGAAATGGAGTGGTGCAGCTGATGGCAAGCGCCGCTCAAGAAGCTCTTCGCGCCCTCTCTTTGGCGAAGGGCATAATGGATGATGGCAAAACACTCAACGCTCATGATTGCGCGGTTGTAGAAAAAATCATGGAGCGGCTTTCGGATTTTGGATTGGCGTTGCACGAGGTGCATACCAAGCTAAGCCATACCTACCCAGATGCCGGCCTCCCATTGAAACTGTTCGAACGGATCGTGGACGATGCATGGATCACTGCGCACGATGCCATGCACTTGTTGAACCTGCAGTCTCCGCCGTCAGCCATCATGGCGCCACAGGCCCAGGCGGGCGCTGCGATGCCGGCCAGGGCAGGCGCTGCGATACCGGCTGACACTGCTGGTACGGCTGCAGTGTCAGAAGGCACTACAGCGCGAAGGAAAGGGAAGTCAAAGCATAAGTCGGCAGCTCGCGCCGGGACTTCTGCCGCCGGGCAGCCATCAACACCAGTCGCTGCGAACGCCGGCACAGTGCCAGCAGCCAAGGTTCTCGCGCGCTCGGATCAAGTTGCGAGTACACAGGTGAGAGCGCAAGAGGTGGCTGCGAGTTCGTCGGGGGCAGGCTCGACAATCGGGGGCGCCGCGTTGTCAATGGAGGTATTGACGGAGCGGCTCAAACGATTGGACGAACTTTTGCAGTTCGATCTGGCCGGTCAGCAAAGCGTCGTCTCCCAAGTGCGCCAGATGAAGCCTGAGGAGGCCGGTAAGGTCGTGGACGATGTGGCCCAGTACCTGCGAGCCCAGGCCATTGAGATGCAAACCTGTCTCGCCGGGTTGCAGGGGCGTAATGTACGCCTGCTACTCACCTCCACCCAGCTACCCAAAGTGCACGAACGCACAGACCAGCTCAAAGGGTTGCTGAACATGGTGCTGGGACAGGCCAACGCATTGAATGAAGGAAAAGCCGGCATTACGACTGATTGCATGAAGACCTACGCATTTCCGGCGCAAAAATACCTGGAACATTTGTGCAATGCCGACGAATTGATGCCGCCGGAGGCACCGGTCGCGCTGCGTGGCGAGCCAGGAAAGCTGTTTGAGATGAAGCTGCAGCCCAAGATGCTGGTCAATGGTGCGATGCCGAGCCCGATGTGGGTGCACATCCACACGAGTCGCCCCGTCATGGCCAGAAACTTGGAAGGGCTGGCTGATTCCGAATTCACCGCTTGCCACGTTAAATCCAACGAACAGCGCGGCTACAATCGAGAGCGAGAGGAAGCCGATGCTAGGTCCGGTCGCGAGAAGGTCATAATTCATCGCGGCAAACTCACCCCCGCTTTCTGTAAGTCCTTGTTGACCTCAGGGCTTGGCCGCCAACCACGCCATTCGCGTGCCGAGCTCCCGTCGGCGCAGGCTGCATGACAGGGCACTCAGAATGCGGCCGGCCACGCTGTGAGTCAGCGAGCATTTCTCCTGGCCAAACCGCGAATGCCGCTGCGCGAGTTGCGGTCCGGCGATTGGAGTCGATCGGCTACCGTCAGGGCCGATTTGCGATGTCGCGTTACCGGCTGTTGACGTGGCGGCGTATCTTGCCTCCCATCCAACTTATCGCCGAGATCGCGCCGCCAAGATCGAGGCGGAAGGTCTTCCTGCGAGCGCGGAGCAGGCATAGCCGATCCGATCGGGATCGGCGCATCGCAACGACCCAACGGTGTGGTGGAGAAAATTGGATTCGGGAGAGCTCGGTTCCAAGAGGCGGAGTTCCGGCCCGAATACAATCCGCTCGCAAGCACCCACGATGCGCATCCGCAGTTTATTGTCTGGGAGATGGGCTGGATTGCTCGGCGGCGCTGGCGCTAAGGCGGGGCTGTCGCCGGACAATTAGCATTCACTGCCAACAGCCTTGCAACCGTCACCAGTTGCAAGGCTCGGCGGCGGGTCGACAAATCACATGAAATCGTCGTCGGACCCGCTATCGCTGCTGTCGCTATCCTCGGTTTTGTGGAGATAGAGTGGAGGTTTGCCTGCACGCTGCCACTCACCGGCACTGTTCTTCGTCCATTTGTCGGGATGCTGCGTAGGGTCAAGCACCAGGTCGCCATGATCCACTTCAACAAACCCCATCGTCTGCGCGCGCGCTTGTGCTTCCGGATTAGCCGCACGCCAATTCAGCAACGGTCGGTCGCCGTCTATCCGAAGTTGATGCTCCAGCAGAATATCGCCCGCATTTTCGACGAGCGGATGGGCGACTTGAAGATCCACTATGGAAGTGACCTCAGTTCGACCAGGAAATTGTTCCCGCCAACTTTCCGATTCGAACTCGTTCATGCTGAATCCGCCTTCCATTCTCAGCAGTCCGGCACTCCGGTCTCCCAATTGGTAACTGAAATATCGCGCGTGCTCCGTATCTCGACGGATGCCATATTGCTGAGCAACGTCCGCGGTGCGCCTGGCTCGTGACGATACGAACTCCGAATACTCTTGAGGATTGTCGGCGATGTGCGTGATTTCATCACCATGAAATTGCCTCACCTGTCTCCTGAAGGAAGTCCTGTTGATCTCCACCACAGGAGGTCGGGAATTGAGGGAGTATGCTTGGGGAGCCGCCGATGATGAGGCGCCGCTACCTTCCGATCCGGATAAGTGCATTCGGGCAAATGTGTCCGCGAACCCTTCGCTTCCTGCATCCGATTGCTCGCCGGCATTATGCGCGCGGTAACTATCGGATGAGCCACCAATTCGACCATACATGACGATTCGTACTCCTATGTTTCGCAACCGAGCTCAAGTTAGCACGGCTGTTCAACATAGGGCGCTTAGTTGACGACTAGCTGACGAGGGCATTCCAACGGCTGCACCAATCAAATCCGCACTGCCGGCCTCAAAACCTCGGACTGCGCCACGCACCGGCCAGCAGAGGCTGCAAGGTCATGCCCGGAGGACTTGCCGTAGTTGCTGGGTGGCAGATCCGAGGGGAGTGATTGCCCCAGGCCCGCGGTTGCGCGGTTGGCCTGACAGAGACACTGGGGCACGGATGGCCAGCCGACATTTGCCACTAGCATGGAGCCAGGTCAGTTTTGAACTGGGCAGTCGTGGACTTCCATGACTAGGCCAAGCCTGCGGCAAAGAATGCTTTCGCGACAGGCTGGAAATATTGCATAGGAACCGCGTGGCCGAGTTTTGTAGTGCCTATCAGCTGACGCGCTAAGACATGGTCATGGACGATCGTCAGGCGTAGTGCCCGCGCCTCGCTCAACACATGTGAAACGCGCTCACCTTCGGCACGGCAAACTAAGAACGGCACCCCGGTTTCACCGCGAACGTAACGCAGACCGATCAGGACCGCCCTTCCTGTTAAGACCAGCGTGGCGCGATGCACGCCAAGCGCAGGCTCGTCGGCCGCCTCCTCGCGGATGCGACGCTGTTCACCTTTCAACTCTGGCGCTCCTTGCTGATCCTTCGACTCGCGCGTCACTTCGGTATTGGTCATGCGCATTTCGCGCAGATACAACGCGCGCTGGAGCAGAAGATCGATCAGTCCGCCGACCAGCAGTGCGCCGGCGCCAATTCCCATCAGCAATTTTGTCTCCATAAAGATGAGGCCAACACAGCCCATGCCGCAGATCGGCAGAGGGACCATTGTCTTCCACATCCCGAGAAGGACAATGGAAAAGGTTGCGCTGAGAACCAATACCTTGAACATGGTCTTGCAGACTTCGACCATGGAACGAGCAGACCCCAAGCGCTTCAGCCCTTCAAAGGGGTCAATTTTCTTAAAGCTGAGCTTCATCGGCTCCAGAGAGAAGACAAATCCACCATTGGCTAGCAGGCTGGCCAAAATCACCGCGGCGACAAGGGTTCCAAGCAGCGGGCCAACAGCCGCGACTGTGAGTTGGACGAGCACAACCAATGCCTGCGGCACCGCGGTATCGAAAGGTAGGCTCTGCAACTTGGTGGCTAATAGGAGCGCTTCCCGGCATTTGTCCTCGATCACGCTGCCTCTTAGCCAAAGGTAGCCGAGCCCAGCGCAAGTCCCGACCGCGCGGACGAAATCGGAGCTACGTGGCAGCTGTCCTTTTTTGCGCGCTTCACTTAACTTCTTCGGGCTGGCGGCGTGTGTCTTCTCTTCACTTGTGTCGCTCATGGCAGCAATTTGTCGAACCACTCCAGCACGCCGTTGGCACGTGTGACCTCCAGTTTCATGCTCTCCACCAGATAGGCAGCGTAGGTGACCATGAGAACTGGAAAGACAATGTTCTTGATTGCCGGAGACAGTTGGCTCGCCTTAAATTGCGGGGCAAAGCGACGCAGCAGCATCATCGATATATCAATCAGTATCAGGAAGAACACGACAGGCCCCGAAACCAATAATGCCGTGCGCATTATGCTGTCGAGAAGCCCCAACAACTCCATTGCTCCTGGCCCGCTCAGTGTCGGGTGAAACTGATACACCGGCCAGATCAAGTAGCTGCGGTACAGGACACTGATCAAAGTTTCCAGGCCTCCTGATCCGACGAATATGGCAATCGCAGTGATCCCCAGAAAAACGCCCATCGCGGAAGCCTGACTGTTCGTCGCGGGATCGGCCGAAGCGGTCGGGCTGCTGATGCCGCGTTGGTTGTCGATAAGCTCCCCGGCAGCCTGAAGGCCCCAAAGCGGAATGCCAAGAAAAGTGCCAAGGAGTACACCGACAAAAACTTCCTTGAATCCGAGCAGGGTTAGCTGGATCAGGCGCGTATCAGGATCCAGCGCCGGCAATCCGCCGCTGACGTGTGCCAGGCATGGTAGTGCGAAGCCAACAGCCAAACAGCCCCGGATCAGCCCACTGATCTGCGAGCGTGTGAATACGGGAAAGATCAGCATGATGCCCATCGCGCGGGCTGCCCCAAGACCTGCCGCAACGACGAGTTCGAAAGCCGTCTGGATCAGAATTTGAATATCGGCCGATGGCGCGTCCATGGGGCGGACTAGTAGCTAAGTGTCATTGCGGGAAACTCGGTGAAGATCTGATCGGCTAGCTCTATGAGCGGGGCGCTTAGCACAGGAGCAAACAGCCCAATCACCGCGACAACGACCAGAAGCTTCACGGTGAGCGGCAAGCTTTCATCCTGGATCTGCGTCGCCGCCTGGAGGATGCCGATGACGAGGCCGACAACCACTGATGCAATGAGCGGCGGTAGAATCCAGATCATGAAAACCACCAGTGATTGGCTCATAAGAGTAATGATGCTGGATTCAGTGATGATCAGCCTCCCGGTAACGTATAACTCAGCACAAGCCCATGCATCAATTTTGACCAACCATCAATGGCAACAAACAAGAAGATCTTGAACGGAACAGATATAACAGTTGGTGAGACCATCGACATACCCATTGCCATCAAGATAGTTGTCACTATCAGATCTATAACAATAAAAGGCAGATAAAGTAGAAATCCTATCTCAAATCCGCGCTTCAATTCTGATAGCAAGAAAGATGGTACAAGTATTGCAAAGTCATCAGGCGTGGCTGCAGCGTGCATTTCCTCTGGCCAGACCTTTTCTGTCGAAGATAGGAAAAATCGCCGCTGCTCTTCATTTGTGAATTTCTTGAGATGCTCGCGCAAGGGCTCACTTCCGGCTTTAGCGGCGCTTACCCAGTCGTCGAATGTCTGATAGTGGAGCTTGGGATCCGACATGCGGTCATAGGTCTGCTCAGCAACGGGCGCACTAACGAACATAGTGAGGATCATCGCCGCGGCGTACAGCACCACATTGGGTGGTATGGTCTGGGTCCCGAGCGCATTGCGGACGAGGAAAAGAACAATTGATACCTTTACAAAGGCCGTTGTCGTGGCAACTGCTAAAACCAGCAGACCGAGTCCGGCGGTAACCGCAAGAAGCGCCAGGATTGTCGGCTGAGCTTCACTCATTGCATGCAAACCCGCCACGGAGCCTGATGCCCAGCTCTTCTCCGATGCGGACAATGTCGCCACGCCCGATACGCTGACCATTGGCCACTATGTCGACCGGGCCGTCGATCGGCCATCCAAGTTCAAAAATATGCCCTTCGCCGGCACTTCTTAATTCCCCAAGAGAAATAGGCCAGCGGCCGCATTCAAAGACAAGCACGATCTCGACATCGTCGAGATCCTTAGTAAGCTCCAGTTGCGATCCGGGTTGTGTCATATGCGCACTCTCCAAAGGACACGGTCGCGGGCGGAAAGGCCCCCGCAAGATTAATTCATCGCCGTCAAGATCCGCCTCGGCGCACAACTGGCCGACAGCTAGGGTGATCTGGCCGCGGCCGAACGGCGCAATATCGGGCAACAATGCATCACCGACACATGCGCTTCGAAGAAGCGCCGCAGGAAGGCGAAGCGTGCCGACCTCTCCTGCAACAATGAGCGGGAGCTCTGGAGGCAGCCCGCCCAGCTGCCGCGGCAACTGGGCAAGCAGTTCGCCTAGCGCGCGAAACGCAGGCGGTACTAAGCCGTCAAGTGGCGTGAACAGGAATAGACGGCCCTTGCCCTTGACCGCGCCGAAAATGATGTCGAGTTCAAGATGAGGAGCCAGCATCGTGGCTTCGCATACCCGCACGAGTTGCACGTTCAGACGCGTCGTCTCCTCCAGTCGAGTGACAAGCGGCTCCAGAGCGAGTTCGAGAATTAGCGAAGCAGTTGGCTCGGAAGGGAAGGCCAAGCCGTTCTGCACTGTCGTGATGAACTCCTCTACGAGCGGGCGCGACAGTGACAAGATGACCGTTTCGGCTCCCACTCTCCAGACGCAGTCAAGCATCGGAATGGCAGCAGGTTCCTGCTGCCAGACAAGCCCTGCCGTTCGCACCGATAGCGGCACCTCGTTGATCCGGCTTTGAAACGGCGTGCGCGGCGCTGCTGTATCATTGAGCCACGAGACAACCGTGTGGGACAGTTTCAGAACTGGTTCGAACATGGCGGGTGTGACCGCAGCGCCTATCAAAGACTGCACGGTCGTGTCATTCGGACGACCTCTTGCGACCGTCGGATCCGGTTGCGCGGCATTTAGGCAAGCGACCCCCTCGCATATTTCAGCAGTATCTCATCGTCGGCCTCGATCTCGGCTGCGGCCTCCGAATGAGTCTCGACGGCGCGCCGCACGTCGTCCTCGATTTGTTGCCATTTGTCCCTTGCCGCCGAACATATGACCCATAGCTCCCTCGTCCTGGACGCCGCCATCTCAGCCTCCTCTTGAGCGATTTGGGTATCATCAAGCATCTGCCGTCTGGAATTGATCTCAGCGGCAAGTTGTTCAGTGTGAAGGCGGTGACGGTCGAGCGCTGCGCTAGACAAGTTGTCGAGTGACATCAGATGCTGATAGAGCGCTGCTTCTTTTCTTGAACAATGTTGCTGTATCATTGCAAGCTCCCTAGAGGCATTTTGTACGGCTGAGGCGGCCACATCGCGCTGGGCTTCCTTCTTGGACAGCTCGCCAAGGGCACGACGCTCTTGCATTTCCTTCAGAAGCCGTATACTCGAAGACTGAATCCAGTTTACGCGGTCAGACGCGACATCCATGCGACCGTCTCCTCGAAATCTGACGCGTCATCTTCGCTCTGGCGCAGAAACTCCCTCAGTTCGTCGATTGACGCGACAGCCCGGTCAGTCAGGGGATCTCCACCTGGCTTGTATTCGCCAACATTGATCAAGAACTCGGTCTCGGCATAGCGCGACAGGAGCTCGCGGAAAATGGATGCTGCCTTGCGATGTGTCCCCGAAACGACTGCATCCATGACGCGGCTGCGACTCTGCAGCACATCAATAGCGGGGAAATGCGATCGCGCCGCAATAGCGCGTGAGAGGATGACATGGCCATCGAGAATACCACGCGATTCCTCGGCGATTGGATCACCCGTGCCATCACCCTCTACAAGCACCGTATAGAAGGCCGTGATTGAGCCCCGCTCACCCATGCCGGCGCGCTCGAGCAGGCCTGGCAGCATGCCAAAAACGGAAGGAGGAAAGCCCCGTCGCGTCGGCGGCTCACCCGCAGCAAGGCCTATTTCGCGCATAGCGCGGCAGAAGCGCGTCAGCGAATCCAGCATGAGAGCAACGCGTAGGCCTTGATCGCGGAAATATTCCGCGAGCGCAGTCGCCATTGGAGCGCATTGCGCACGCTCTACCGCCGAGCGGTCGGATGTTTCAACCACGACGACCGTACGGAGAAGGCCCTCTTCACCAAGATTCCTTTCGATGAATTCACGAACTTCCCGTCCACGTTCGCCTATGAGCGCCACTATGACGACGTCAGCGGCGGCACCCTTTACGATCTGTGACAACAGCGTCGACTTGCCACCACCTGGCTCGCCATAAATCCCGATCCGCTGGCCCTCGCCGCACGTCAGCAGACCATCGAGGACACGGACCCCAAGCGGGAATGGCCGCTCAATCATGCGCCTCGTCATCGGATTGGGGGCTCTGCCATGCAGGGGCCGAGTTTCGACGGTCTTGATTTCGCCTTTGCCGTCCAATGGGCGGCAACGACTGTCGATCACGCGACCGAGCAAATCGCCGCCGACGGGCACCTCACGCATTCGGCCAGTGGCCACGACCTCTGCGCGGCTGGATAGGCCCACCAAGTCCCCGATCGGTGTCAGCAATACACCATCACCCGACAGGCCGATCACCTCGGCCTCGAGCGACAGCCCGGTTCGCGGGTCCTCTAGGAGGCAAAGTTCCCCAATACGAGTGTCTGGCAAGACGGCATGAACCAGTGTGCCGATAGCCCGCGTGATCCGACCGCGCACCGCACGCGTGTCAATTCGCTTGGCCGCAGCCCTCAAAGACGAGATTGCTGGAACGAGAGCTCGAGTGTGGGCGTCAGCGTTATGTTCTGGGACGGGCTTTCTCATAGCTCGCCTTTCTCACAGAGCGTCCCGAAACCAAGGCGCAGCGCGCGCATCTGGGCGTCAAGTCCAAGGTCAACATTGCCGTACTCGCTCCACAGCACGCAGCGTTGCGGCGACAATGTCGGGTCGGGCTCGATCCGCACCCTTGGTCGACCATCCTGGCCGTCGCATCGAGCAAACTCTCGTGCAAGCATGTCGACTTGCATGGGAGAAACATGAAGGCAAACGTCGGCGCCGCTGTATTGACACTCTATGGCGTGACGAACAGCCCTCACCAATAGCTCGCCCGGATCGAAAGCGCCGATAAGATCGCTCAATATTTCCATCACGAGCTGCGGCAATTCCTGCTCCAGAGCCGCCTTTCGTCGCGCGATTTCGGAGATTGTCTCCGCAATCAACCCTGCCATCTCCTCGGTGCCTGCATTCGAGCCCTCCATGTGGCCGCGCGCCCACGCCCGCTGGTAAACCGCGCGTGCCCAGTTTCGAACGCGCTGCCGATGCCGTTCTGCCGCGGCAAGGGCTTGCGCGGCGCTGTGCCAGGTTTCGAGCTCGCTCGCGGGTATCAGTGGTCCGACTGGACGCATCTGCGGCGCTATTGGCCCCTCGGAAAGTTCGACTGTCATTTCACCGGGGTCTCTGTCTCAAAATGAGCTACTACAAGTGAAAGCAATTGGCCGGCGGCGGTCCAATGCTCATGTGCTGGAGTCTCCGCGGCAGTCCCCTCGGGCAATCGAAGAAGCACGCGGTTACGCTCGGTCGCTGAACTGTCCTGGAGCCAAGCTCCAAGACATGCGTGTCCATCGTATTCGATTTGCTGAGCGAGTTTTTCTGGGTCCGAGATCAGTCTTTTGTCAACAGCATGCAGCAGGTGTCGGATTCCGAATGCGTGTGCATCCACGCCGATGCGTTTAACAAGGATGGCAAGCTCAGGCTGAGAGACAAACGCGACCAGCGAACGGGCATGCCAGATACTACCAGCAAGAAGGGTCGCTCGATATGGATCATGCCCGCGTAGAAGGTCCGGCCTGCAGCCGATGTGGTTCAGATCCACGTCATCGTTGCCCAGCAATTCTGCCAGCCTTGGATGCAGTCTGGAACACTTCTGCAACTTCACTAACGTTTCGGCCGATAACGCTGGATCAAGACGCGCCGCAAGACGGGTTGGATGGGCCGAAGCCGCAAGCTCGCTCGCGCCCGGAAAGTGCGGACCATCAGGTCGGGCGGTCTGTATAGGCATTGGCAATGAGATGTCACCCACGTCCAATTGCAGGCATTCTTTTGCGAATGGCCTCGACAGCAGAAGCATCCCGGCGCCCCTCGACCTTGGAAACGCCGGTTGATTGCTTGCGCCGACGCGTAACAACGCCGATCAAGAGATAACAGGCCACGGCGAATACGGCTGCGGCAAAACCTGTTACGGTCGCCAGAAGTGGCGCAGGAAGAGGTAGTGATGCTTGTGGCAAAACAGCAGTCGGATCGGGCCGTTGCTCGTGTGCGGAACGTTCTACCGGCACCAAAACCACTTCCACCTTATCGTAGGACAGGCCTTCGATGCTGTCGGCTACAAGCATCTTTATCTTTGGCAGCAGAGCCGCGACATTTGTTTTTGCGTCGTGCCTGATAAACACCGAGGCCGAGGATGGCGTGGCACCGGCTCGCACAAGGTCGTTATGCGGCAGCACGACGTGAACACGTACAGAAAAAACGCCATCGATATCGCTGATCGTCCGCGACAACTCTTCGCTCAGGGCATACACGTAACGGGCACGCTCTTCGGTCGGCGAGGCAATCAGGCCTGATCCTTGGAATATCTCACCGAGGTTCTTGAAGGATTGGCGCGGCAGCCCCTTGGCGTTCAGAAGGTTGATTGAGAAGGCGAGCAGCTTTTCGTCAACCTGGATCGTGCTGGTTCCATCCTTGGCGACCACCCGGATCGCGGCGACCCCGTTGTCTTCAAGAAGTGCGAGCATTTCATTTGCCTCACGCTCTTGCAATTGCGTGTAGAGGTCGGCTTTGCAAGCAGTGAGGGCGACGAGAACTGGCAGCATGACAAGTCTAACCGACCGCCACCCTGACAGGCCACGCATGATTTCGCCCTCGGCCAAGCCAATCATGCGCGCGGTTCAGCCTTCCTTCAAAAGTTTATTCACGGATGATGTGACGCCGCTGACGCCTTTGGAGATAAGCGCCACCTGGGTGACGCCGTTGTAAACATCCCGAAGACCAGCCATCATCGTTTCGAAGTCTTGCCCTTGTTGGGGAATGCCCGAGATTCCGGTTCCCGCCTCACCTGGAACGGGAAGCTTCTGCGCCGGTCCCGGTAGAGCGCCCTTCGAAAGGGCTATGTCATGGTCGAGCGCGGGGAAGGAAACAGTGTTGTGTGGATATAGGGAGGAAATCGTCTGCAACACGCGATCGCCCATGCCGCTCGTCGGCGCAGCCGCGCGCTGAACATCCATCGCCGCAGCAACTGGCGCCGCACTCGCTGGCCCCGCGGCGGCATCGTTTTTCAGCGAGTCGGCTGCATGCCCTAAGGCGCGCTCAAACTGGGCCTGCTCGACAATCGACGGTGATCCGACCCTGGGGAGGCCAGCCGTTAGAGTGGCAGAGATCGACGTGACAGGCATCATCATGTAAGGACTCGGTTGCTCTCTCTGACCGGGCGAGCCCCGCCCATTCATCACCCGGTGTCGGCGCAACACTCCTAGGGGGGCAAGCTGACAACAAGCTGACTAACGGCGGCGTCATTTCGACAATCTAAAATCTCTTCGGCAATTTAGTCACTTGTGATGATTTCAGCGTTTGGTTTATCAGTGCGACATGCCGAGAACGCTTATCCAACCCGTCACCCTGCATGTTTTGAGACTTCTTTGTGCCGGGTTTTTTCTGTCCACCGGGATTCACCCGGCGCATGCAGTCCCGCTGTCCCTTCCGGCGACACCCTATAGATACACGGTTCTGGATCAGGAGCTCGCTGCAGCGTTGCAGGAATTCGGCAACAACCTGAATATCAGGGTCAACATCAGTCCTGCGGTGAAGGGGCGAATTCGCGGACGTATGCCTGATTTGCCACCGCGCGCGTTCCTCGACCGCTTGACGAACCTTTACGGTCTACAATGGTACTATGACGGCCTTGTGCTCTATGTGTCTGCTGCACAAGAATCGCAAACTCGAATGCTTTTGATGACGTCGATTCGCTTCGATGCGTTCAAGGGGGCTCTCGACAAGCTTGATATCTCCGACGAGCGCTATGTGGTCAAACCCGTGCCAGGCAATGGCCTCGTCTTCGTTTCCGGTCCACCGCGCTTCGTCGCACTCGTGGAGCAGACCTTTAACGGCTTGGTGGCGCAGGCGCAGGCGCAGACTCACATAGCGGCAACGCCAAAGGAATCAGTGCTGATCTTGTTTCGCGGCTCCTCCACTACGGTCGTTCGCGACGGACGACCGGATGCTTCTTATTCTTCTGACATCCCACAACAGGATAGCGTTGGCGGGAAGCCTGAGCTGGGCAAGAAATGAACATTGAGGATTTCCCGCAGCTCTGAAGAACATGACTGCGGCTACCCCTTTGTGAACTCTTCGCAAACTCGTCAGTTTCTCGAAAGCTAATCCGCTCATGATGAGTCCCGGCAGCTCTCGCGGTGACTCCGGCCATTGTGTTGGACCGAACCTTGGAGCCGGCCCGGAACACAGCAATTGAAGGCAGGGCAGGCGCATTCGTGACCTGCCGACGCTTGGAATTGTCGAATTTTGTGAAACGCAAGGGATCTTCTGTCGGGGTCTCTTGTGGGGATTTCAACGTCACGTCTGAGGATGCATAATGTCGGCCAGTAATCTTTCAACTTTCTACCGCTCAAATTCGCTACAGTCCGCAAGGGGTTGGCCGGGCCTGAAAGTTTCCCATTTTGCGACCCAGCATCAGCAAAGTGCATCGTGCTTCGAAGCGATGCTGTCCACTTGTGTGCTGGCAGACAAGCCCGGCTCTTTCGCGCAAGGGGATCTGCCAGCGTCGAATCTTGATTCGACAATGGATAAATTGCGGCAGGACCCTTTGGGCCATCTGGCACCGGATGTCTTGACATTGAATGGCTTGGAGCAACACCCACTGGATCTGCTGCCGCCAAATATGAGGGCGGCTCTCAAGGAGGACCAATCGCAACGCTCCAAGGCGACTGAAGCCCAACATCTGCTCGGCGTCACTCCGAAGATCGAGCCGGCTCCCAGGCCGAGCCCCGGAATCACGTGGAACGGTGGGTCGCTGACCACGGCTGAGTTGCAGATTGTTGCGGTACTCAACCGTCACAAGGACCAATGCCCGCTTACTTGGAAGTCGTTGACCGACAAAGCCAATGATCCCTCTACGCCACCGGATCTGAAAGCGGCGATCCAGGGACTGCAGCAGGATTCGGGACTTTTTTATGCGATTGGCTCGCAGGGCGACGGCCGCTGTGGAGGCAAGATCAACGCCAAGGACTTGGCCGGATTTTCAAACCACCACCCACAAGTTGCTGCATTTCAGGAAGCCCAAGCGCGAAGCTACGAGCAGAACTACATACCATCCGACGGCAGCGGAGGTTTGCAGCCTTCGGTCATGACCTTGAGCGATGCCTTGCGGGAGTTTTACCGGTACTCCGAAAATCTGTCCAAGGACCTGAGTCTGGATGAGTTCAAGAAAATGGTCGGCGGCGAATCGAAAAACGGCAAATTTCCGCCCCAGGTCATTGCGGCGGCGCAATATTTCCTCGATCACCCCGATGCTTGGAACCAGTTGTGCGGTGGCTCGAAAGGGAAGATGCACAAAGAGGATTTCCTGCAAGTCGCCTCATCGTCGATGAGCCTCACGCAAACTGAGCTGAATACGGTCGAGATGATCAAGGACCATCAGGACACGTTCTTTGGAAGCGGTGTTCTGACTCGCGACAAACTGGCGAAAATGAAAGACGACAAGAGCCTTGATCCGAAAGTGCGGGAAGCAGCCTCTCAGCTCCTTTCAGATCCTCTTTTGTTTGGCCTCCTGAACAATTCGATCACGGGCTATAAGACCCATCATAAATTCTTCGACTTTGGCGGCGGGCATACGGTTGATTCCGGCAATATCAGCAAAAAAGACTTTGCCCATTTTTGCACAAACATGTCGTCTGCGAACCGCAACGTTCAGCAGCCAATCACCCACGGCGCCCAAACCGCAGAAGAGCAGAATGCCGTCGCGGACATGAAGATGGGCCTGATGGACCAGCCTGACATTAAGTCAGCCAAAAAGAACGGCGGGGCCGTCATGCACGTCGTCGACTCCGTGCTCAAAATCGAGACGAAAGTGCTCGACTTGGCGGCAACGGCGGTGGGACTGCTCAGCTTCATTCCGGGCCTCGGACAAGTAGCCGATCTTGCCTCGATGGTTCTCGAGGCTGAGTCGCAAGCAGCCAATCTCCTGCGTACGGCCATTAACGGAGGCGATATGAAGCGAGCGCTGGAGGAAGCTGGCCTCAATATGGCCGCGCAGGCGATCGGCCTTATCGCAGGCCCCGAGGTCAAGCTGGCCATTCGAAATGGGCTCGTAAAGCACCTGATGGAAGAGGCCTTGGCGGCAGGCATTGATCTTTCGGTCTCGACGGCGCAGGACTACGCAGAAGGCTATGTGAATAACCTCAAAGCGCGCCTTGCAGGCGGCCCTGAGCAAAGCCTAGGCCTTCCGAGCATGCCATCATTCCAGAGTGTGGCAAGCAATGTGCCCTTCGTCGGCATTGCCTTATCCTAGCCGTCGCCTTGCGCGGAAGCTTTGGCTCGCGCGCTGACATAAGGGTCATTGTGGCACAAGCAGGGGTTCATCCGCATCAACGCAAGCGGTGTTCCTGACGCCATCTGGATCGGACTGTGAGGGGGATGTCCGAAGTCTGTGAAGACTTCGGTATATGACGACTTCAGAGTTACGCTGAGCCCAGCCATCTCGAGCCGGTGCGCCGGGTCGAGGTTTTCACGGGCGCCGGCCGGTAGCGGGAATGGTCTCCGGAAGGCACGGCGCGGATGGTGGCGGAGCGGCGCAGCCGAAGGAACGGCTGTCGCGCGCCCAGGGCGGCCTCCCGAACAGCAGACGATGATCTCCTGCCTTGGGCCTATATCCTCGTGCCACGCTCAAGGCAGTCGGCTGAAAACAGCGCTGATTTAAAACAGCATTATCCTGCACTGCACCCTCGATCCTTGCGCTCACCGATCGCTCGTCGACACGCACGCGGTCAAGTCGTTATCGGCGCTATGCCGATGGGCTTCGAGAGCAAGGTGGACGCTGAGCGGTGCGTCAGCCTCAGGGCGCGGCTGGCCAGCTTTGGGTCTCACGCTCTATGACGGCAACACCCGGCTGATCCACTTGGCCTGTTCGCGGGCTCCCGGCAGCGGCGCGGAAGCCACGGTCCGCCTTCCTCGGCTTCAGGCCAAAGATACCGCAGCATGCTCCAGAGCTATGTCTGCCGCCTTCGCCCCATCGTCGCTGGTCATGTGGAAAGGACAAGCAGGCTACGCACCCTATAATCCCGTCGGGCAGGATTCGACAGTCGACGGCGAGACATTCGCCAAACCTCCCCCTTGATTCTCAGCAACGTTAAAAAAAATTCACATAATGTTCGTGAGTGTAGTCTCCTGTCAGGTGGTACATTAGCCCCAATATCTGGCGTCTTAGTCGTAGAAAGGACTGTGATCTATCTTCCATTAGCATCCATACCAGCGGATTTACAGCAAATGACGAGAGAGGTCTCATGCGGATTGATGGGGATAGAAGGGCTAGCGGCTTGCTGCATCCCGTCCGGGTTGATGCTAACCAATGTTGACACTGGTAAATCGCCTAAGGACGGCAGCGCATCTTGATCGCCTTCGAATCCTGGGCCTTTGCGCGCATGCGGATCTAACCGTCGGCGAGCTGGCCGATATTACCGGTCTGCCTCGCGAGCAGGTTCGACGCCACGTTCGGCGGCTGGTCAGAGCCAACTTTCTTTGCTGCAACGAACAACGTCCGCAGTCTTCGTACCATATGCAAGCAGGAGGCAAGGATGGCGAGCTGGCTCAATTGGTGGTCGATCTCCTGCCCCACGATGATGGCCATCATAAAAGAGACCTACAACGCCTGGAAGCAATACAAGACGCGCGGTTGAAGGGACCGCCTGCTTGATCGTGAAATAGATCAGTCCAAATGGAGCGCGACTACCATGGATAACTCCGCCGGCGGCGCCATCGCGCAGCCCGACACTTACGGGCGGCCTCACTTAGCCGCCGTCGACTCCCGCGTTCACGAACTGCTTCTAAGACAGGAGCGTCAGGAGCGGACAACTCTCAAACTGATCGCCTCCGAGAACTTTGCCTCCTCGGCGGTGTTGGAAGCGACCGGGTCGATTTTCACCAACAAGTATGCCGAGGGATACCCCGGTGCGCGCTACTACGCCGGAAACGAGATCGTCGATGAGCTTGAGACCCTCGCGATCGAGCGCCTGAAAGCGCTATTTGGCAGTGAACATGCCAACGTCCAGCCTTATTCAGGCTCGCCAGCCAACCAGGCTGTCTATCGCGCGCTTTTGAGCCCCCGTGACAAAGTCATGGGCTTGCCTTTACCCGAAGGCGGCCATCTGACTCACGGTTGGTCCGTCAATTTTTCCGGCAGCGATTATCAGCGCGTCCCGTACAGGCTGCACGAAAAGACACAGCAAATTGACTATGACCACTTGCGCGAGACCGCCAAGCGGGAACGCCCGAAGCTAATTTGGGTCGGCGGAACTGCTTATCCGCGTATTTTTGACTACGCGGCAATGGCCGAAATTGCTTCGGAGGTGAACTCGTATCTGGTGGCTGACATCGCCCACATCTGCGGCCTGGTTGTCGCAGGAGTGCATCCGAACCCCGTGTCCCATTGCGATGTGGTCACCAGCACCTCTCACAAGTCGATCCGCGGTCCCCGGGGTGGCTTCATTTTATCAAGGAATGAAGACCGTTATCAGCCCCTCCATCATCCGAAGAGCAAACACAATCTGGCCAAACGTATAGACCGCGCCGTGTTCCCTCTTCTGCAAGGCGGACCGCATATGAATACTATCGCCGCGCTTGCCGTCGCTTTGCAGGAAGCAGCGAACTCGTCCTTTCGTGTCTACGGTCAGCAGATCGTCCACAACGCCAAGGCTCTGGCCCAGGCACTTCTGGAGCGAGGTTATGAACTCGTCACCGGGGGCACTGACAATCACATGCTGATCCTTGATCTTCGGGACCGGTCGCTGTCAGGCAAAGCCTATGCGGAGCGCTTATCGCGTGCAGGCATCATTGCGAATTTCAATATGGTCCCGGGCGACCGGCGGCATCCGGCGCTGACAAGCGGCATCCGCTTAGGGACACCAGCGGTGACGTCCATGGGCATGCGCGAAACGGAGATGGTGCAGATCGCCGCTTTCATCGACTCGGTCTGCCGCCAGCCCGATGACCAGGAAGTTCATGCGAGCGTACGAAGAGACGTTGCCGACTTCTGCACTGCGTTCGATGTTCCCGGCATCCCCGACCGATAAGCCACCCCAATCCAGAAACTCCTCACTAACTCCAGCACTTGAAGCGAGGGCATTTTTATGACCAGGCAGTTCGTGTTCTCTTCCGAATCCGTCGGCGCGGGACACCCCGATAAGATGGCAGACAACATCTCCGATGCCATTCTCGATGCGGTCCTGCGCACCGATCCGAAGGCGCGCGTCGCCTGTGAAGTGTTGGTGAAGACGGGGATGGTCGTTGTGGCTGGCGAGATCACCAGCCATGCCCACATCGATTACAGCCAAGTCGCCCGCGATACGATACTCGATATTGGCTACGACGATGATGCGATTGGCTTTGATGGTCGACGTTGCGCCGTCGTTCTGGCCCTCACCGAGCAGTCGCCCGACATAAGCCAGGGCGTTGATGAAGGACGAGGGCAGGATCTCGGGCAAGGGGCAGGGGATCAGGGCATCATGTTTGGATTCGCATGCAACGAGACGGATACATTGATGCCCCTGCCGATCCAACTCGCTCACCATTTGACGAAAAGACAGGCCGAGGTCCGGAAAGCGGGACAGCTTGGCTGGCTGCGTCCGGACGTGAAATCTCAAGTGTCGGTACGCTACGAAGGGCTCCGCCCGGTGGCGCTGGATACCATAGTCCTGTCAACGCAGCATGACGAAGCGGTCTCACAAGCCACGGTCCGCGAAGGCGTCATTGAGGAGATCATAAAACCGGTCCTGCCGGCCCACCTGGATACTTCGGGGATCAGATTTCTGGTCAACCCAACAGGGCGGTTCGTGGTCGGTGGGCCTGCCGGCGACTGCGGCCTCACAGGACGGAAGATCATCGTCGATTCCTACGGTGGGACCGGGCGTCACGGCGGCGGTGCCTTTTCGGGCAAGGACCCATCCAAGGTTGACCGCTCGGCGGCCTATGCCGCCCGGTATGTCGCGAAGAACATCGTTGCCAGCGGCCTTGCGGAGGTCTGCGAGGTTCAGCTTGCCTACGCGATCGGCGTGGCCAGTCCGGTTTCTGTCATGGTCAATACCTTCGGAACCGCAAGGATCGAGGAAAAAAGGATCGAGCGCCTTGTTCTCGAGGTTTTCAATCTCCGACCGAAAGGCATCATCAAGATGCTTGATCTCTTACGGCCGATATACCGCAAGACGGCGACATACGGACACTTCGGGCGTGAAGAGCCTGAGTTCACTTGGGAGAAGACGGACAAAGCTGACGATTTGCTGCGTGAAGCCGGACCGGCAGCTGCGTGAGGGCGGCTGGATCAAGCGCATGCGGCAACCCATTTCAACTCGCGAGACCACGCCCGGCCGGCGTGGCAAGAAGCCGGCTCGGGTTTTGGCGGAGATTTTGATGCCGGATTATGACGTGCTTTGCATCGGCAATGCCATTGTCGACATCATCGCCCAGTGCGACGAGGAATTCCTCGAGACCAACGGCATCATCAAGGGCGCGATGAACCTCATCGACACACAACGCGCCGAACTGCTCTACAGCCGCATGGGCCCGGCGATCGAGGCGTCCGGCGGCAGCGCCGGCAACACGGCGGCCGGCGTCGCCAGCTTCGGCGGCCGCGCCGCCTTCTTCGGCAAGGTTTCCAACGATGCGCTGGGCGAAATCTACGCCCACGACATCCATGCACAGGGCGTCGCCTTCGACACCACGCCGCTCAAGGGCGAGCCGCCGACGGCGCGGTCGATGATCTTCGTCACCCCTGACGGCGAGCGTTCGATGAACACCTATCTCGGCGCCTGCGTCGAGCTTGGGCCGGAGGATGTCGAGGCCGATAAGGCTTCTGGCGCCAAGGTCACCTATTTCGAAGGCTATCTGTGGGACCCGCCGCGCGCCAAGGAAGCGATCCGCCAGACGGCGAAGCTGGCGCACGCAGCAGGCCGCGAAGTGTCGATGACGCTGTCGGATTCGTTCTGCGTCGACCGCTACCGCGACGAATTCCTCGAGCTGATGCGTTCGGGCACGGTCGACATCGTCTTTGCCAACAGCCACGAGATCAAATCGCTCTACCAGACATCCTCGTTCGACGAGGCGCTGGCGCAGATCCGCAAGGATTGCCGGATCGCCGCCGTGACCCGCTCGGAAAAAGGCTCCGTGATCGTGCGCGGCGACGAGACGGTGGTGATCAAGGCGACCGCCATCAAGGAACTGGTCGACACGACGGGCGCCGGCGATCTCTATGCCGCCGGCTTCCTGCATGGCTACACGCAAGGCCGCGACCTGCAAACCTGCGGCGACCTTGGCTCACTGGCGGCCGGATTGGTGATCCAGCAGATCGGCCCCAGGCCCCGGCAGAATCTGCGCCGCGAGGCTGAGCAGGCGGGATTGCTGTAGGGGTCCCGACGCTTTTAACCTCTCCCCTTGTGGGAGAGGTCGGATTGCCCCGATTTGTCCTTTACAAATCGGATGGCAATCCGGGTGAGGGGTAGCTTGGCGCCAAGCTGGAACACCCCTCAACCGTCTTGGCGCTACGCGCCAATCCACCTTCTCCCACAAGGGGAGAAGGAAATGCCGTCGCGCGGCTGTCACACATGACACCTACACGCAATCTGGGCGCCCGCGACTAACATCTGTGCGCCCTCAGTCAGTTGGGGTGTCAAGACATGCAAGACAGCAAGCTGTCGGGCGGCAGGATCCGTCGCCGCCGTGATTTCCGTTTTCCGCACTAGAAGTTCAACAATCGGCCGCAGCTGAGGGGGAGCGCGCGGCCAGAAGACAGATGCATGAACAGATTTCAAATCCAGGGCCTCAAGCAGGACGACTTCGCGGAGATGGTCGCGGAAGACGTCGAACGTGCACTTGCCCACTATGACGAGGCCATCAACAAGCCCACCATGGTCTCGGTCGGCAAGATCGCCGGCAGCATAGCGTCCGCTGTCACCTTGCTGTCACCGAAGCACCAGCGCGCCATCGACGCCATCCATGCCGACCTGCCCGGCCTGGCCTCGAAATTCGTGCGCGCGCTGGCGGCGGAAGCCGCGCGCCGCAGCGAAGCCGGTATTGCCGGCGTGACAAATCCGCCGACGACCCCGTTGGCCGATGTCGAGCCTCCTTCGCTGCCAAAGTCCGACGATCTCGAATCG
>NZ_RZRP01000500.1:0-4685 GCF_003997795.1 Mesorhizobium sp. M7A.F.Ca.US.005.03.2.1
CATCAGCGCCAATCCGAAACTCAACAATTGCGTCAAGGGCTGGGAAGCGGCGCGGCACGACTGGGTCGTCCTGGCCGATTCCAACGTGCTGATGCCGAGGGACTACATCCAGCACCTGATGGCTGCCTGGCGGCCCGGCACCGGCCTTGTCTGCTCGACGCCGATCGGCTCGCGGCCGGCCGGCTTCTGGGCCGAGGTCGAATGCGCTTTCCTCAACACGCTGCAGGCGCGCTGGCAATATGCCGGTGAGGCGCTCGGCCTCGGCTTTGCCCAGGGCAAGAGCATGCTCTGGAACAAGCCGATGCTCGACGCCAAGGGCGGCATCCGCGCGCTGGCCGCCGAGATCGCCGAGGATGCCGCTGCGACCAAGCTGGTGAACAGTCTCGGCCTGCGCGTCAATCTCGTCGCCGCCCCCTTCGAGCAGCCGCTTGGCCGGCGCTCGTTTGACGAGATCTGGTCGCGTCAGGCCCGTTGGGCGCGCCTGCGCCGCGTCACTTTCCCGCTGTTCTTCGCACCCGAAATCCTGACCGGCGCCGTGGTGCCGCTGGTGCTTGCGCTGATTGCAGCGGCAAGCGCCGGCTTCAGCCTCTGGGCAACCGCCCTTGCCGTGCTGGCGGCCTTCTATCTTCCGGAGTGCGCCCTGGCCTGGTCCAAGGGCTGGTACCTGTCGCCACGCATGGTCGCCGCGATCATGGCGCGCGACCTGATCCTGCCGGCGATGTGGGCGCGCGGTTGGCTCGGCGGCGCCATCGACTGGCGCGGCAATGCGATGACCATCGGTACCAAGACGGCCGAGCTGGAAGAGACGCCGTCCGGCGCCTGAAGGCCTCCTACCTGGCCTTCAGCGCCTGCGCGATGTCCTCGAGCAGATCGTCGGCATCCTCCAGGCCAACCGACAGCCTGAGCGTGCCCGGCCCGATGCCGAGCTCGGCGCGCGCCTCGTCGCTGAGATTCTTGTGCGTCGTCGTCGCCGGGTGGGTGATCAGGCTCTTGGCGTCACCGAGATTGTTGGAGATCAGGACGATGTCGAGCGCGTTCTGCAAGGCGAAGGCCGCCTGCTTGCCGCCCTTGACGTCCAGGCAGATCAGCGTCGAGCCGCCCGACATCTGCTTCTTGACGATGTCGGCCTGCGGATGGTCGGCGCGGCCGGGATAGATGACGCGCGCGATTTCCGGCCGTTCGGCCAGAAAATCGGCGATCCGGCCGGCACTTTCCGTCTGCTGGCGTACGCGCAGCGGCAGCGTTTCCAGGCCCTTCAGCAGCGTCCAGGCGTTGAAAGGCGAAAGGCTTGGGCCGGTATGGCGGAAATAATCGTGCAGGTTCTCGTCGATCCACTTCTTGTCCGACAGGATGACGCCGCCGAGACAGCGCCCTTGGCCGTCTATGTGCTTGGTCGCCGAATAGACGACGATATGGGCGCCGAGCTGCAAGGGCTTCTGCTGCAGGGGCGTGGCGAAGACATTGTCGACGATCAGCCTGGCGCCGATCGAATTGGCAAGCGAAGCGACAGCGGCGATATCGACCACTTCCAGCGTCGGATTGGTCGGGCTTTCCAGGAAGAACAGCTTGGTGTTCGGCTTGACCGCCTTTTCCCCAGTTGGCGATGTCGGTGCCGTCGACCAGCGTCGCCTCGATGCCGTATCTCGGCGCCAGCGTCTCGACCACCCAGCGGCAGGAGCCGAACAGCGCACGCGCCGCCACGATATGGTCGCCGGCCTTGGCGCTGCACAGAAGGGCGGCCGTCACCGCGGCCATGCCCGACGCGGTGGCGCGCGCGTCTTCGGCACCTTCCAGCGCGCACATGCGCTTCTCGAACATGTCGACGGTCGGATTGGCGTAGCGCGAATAGATGAAACCCGGCTCTTCGCCCTTGAAACGGGCTTCGGCGGCTTGCGCCGTTTCGTAGACATAGCCTTGGGTGAGATAGATCGCTTCTGACGTTTCGCCGAAACCGGAACGCAGCGTTCCGCTGTGCACGAGTGCCGTCTGAGGCTTCCAGTTGCGCTTCTTGGTGCTCATCGCTTTTCTTCCAGACACAAAAAAACCGGCCGCGAAAGTCGCAACCGGTCCATACGGCCTTGCGGCCCGACGGTCCTTTAGCGACTTGTTTAACGTGGCTGCAAGCCGACCGGCCAAATCACCACGGGATAACGACCCTTTAGACCCGCACCGCGCTTGCGTCAATTGCCGGCTTCATTAAGAGGTTTGTACCAAGCAGGAGTGGAGCCTTGCGGCAGACAGGCATTCTTCCCGACCAGGACATATCGGCGCTGTTCCAGTCCGGCGCGCTGAAGTCGGCGCGTGCGCTCGACACCGACCAGATCCAGCCGGCCAGCCTCGATCTCAGGCTCGGCGACAAGGCCTGGCGGGTGCGCGCCTCCTTCCTGCCCGGCCCCAATCACAAGGTCTCGGAAAAGCTCGACCGGCTGCAGCTGCACGAGATCAATCTGGCCGAGGGCGCGGTGCTGGAGACCGGCTGCGTCTACATCGTGCCCCTGCTTGAAAGCCTGGCGCTGCCGGCGGACATTTCAGCCTCGGCCAATCCGAAGAGTTCGACCGGGCGGCTCGACATCTTCACCCGCGTCATGACCGATCGCGGCCACGAGTTCGACAAGATCGCCGCCGGCTATCATGGCCCGCTCTTTCTGGAAGTCAGCCCGCGCACCTTCCCGATCGTCGTCCGCACCGGGTCGCGCCTGTCGCAGATCCGTTTCCGCATCGGCAATGCGCTGCTCTCGGAAGCCGAGTTGCACGACCTGCATCGCACGCAGATGCTGGTCGCCACCGAGCCGCCGAACATTTCCGGCGGCGGCATCGCGCTGTCGATCGACCTCAACGGCGATCAAAGCGGCTTGGTCGGCTATCGCGGCAAGCATCACACCGGCCTCGTCGATGTCGACAAGCGCGCGGCCCAGGAAGTCGTCGACTTCTGGGAACCGATCCACAAGAGCGGCGCCGGCGAACTGGTGCTCGACCCCGATGAATTCTACATCCTCGTCAGCCAGGAGGCGGTGCATGTGCCGCCGCTCTACGCCGCCGAGATGACGCCCTTCGATCCGCTGGTCGGCGAATTCCGCGTCCATTATGCCGGCTTCTTCGATCCGGGCTTCGGCCATTCCGGATCCGGCGGCACCGGCAGCCGGGCGGTGCTGGAAGTGCGCAGCCATGAAGTGCCGTTCATCCTCGACCACGGCCAGATCGTCGGCCGGCTGGTCTACGAGCATATGCTGAAGCGGCCGCAGGCGCTCTACGGCACCGATCTCGGCTCCAACTACCAGGCGCAGGGCCTGAAGCTGTCCAAGCATTTCCGCGCCGCGCGCTGACCCTCATTGCCCCAAGGCAAAATACTTGCCTGTACCGGCTCGCCATGCTTGGCTGCCTTGCCGCCCGTCAAGCTGGCGGCGTTCAAGGGGAACCAAGAAAATGCGATTTTCGAAATGGGTCATATCGGCGGCGGGCGCTGCCATGCTGGCAACACTGGCCGGCTCTCTGTCGGTGCAGGCGGCGGAGAAAATCAAGATCGGCACCGAGGGCGCCTATCCGCCGTTCAACACCATTACCGCCGACGGCAAGGTCGAAGGCTTCGACATCGACATCGCCAATGCGCTGTGCGCGCAGATGAAGGTCGAATGCGAGATCGTTACCCAGGACTGGGACGGCATCATTCCCGCTTTGCAGGCCAAGAAATTCGACGCCATCATCGCCTCGATGAGCATCACCGAGGAGCGCAAGAAGCAGGTCGCCTTCACCAACAAATATTATACGACACCGCTGGCTCTGGTGGCGCCGAAGGACACCGATCTCACCTCGACCGAACCGGCGGCCCTTGCCGGCAAGACGGTCGGTGCCCAGGCTTCGACCACGCAGGCCGACTATGCCCAGAATGAATATGGCAAGGCGGGCGCGGAGGCCAAACTCTATCCCACCCAGGAAGAGGCGATCACCGACCTGACCAACGGTCGTCTTGACGCCGTGATCTCGGACAAGTTCGTGCTGATGGATTGGCTGAAGAAGGCAAGCGACGGCTGCTGCAAGCTGGTCGGCGACGTCAAGGGCACCGAGACCCAGGCCGGCATCGCCGTGCGCCTGGACGACACGGCCCTGCGCGACAAGCTCAACGCGGCCATCGACGCGATCGTTGCCGACGGCACCTACAAGAAGATCCAGGCCAAGTATTTCGACTTCGATATTTATTGAGGCAGAGGCGCCTTTTTCCTTCTCCCCTTATGGGAGAAGGTGTCGCCGGAGGCGACGGATGAGGGGTGTTCCAGGGAACGCCAACGTTTCACTCCGCTGGAACACCCCTCATCCGTCTCGGCGCCAACGCGCCGATCCACCTCCCACTTGGGGAGAAGGAAAAGGCGCGCTCTCAAAGCGCCTTCACAGCCACCTTCACCGGCTGCTCGATCTCGAGCGGGTTGCGCAGCGGCAGGCCGAAATCCCCGGCCTCGATCTCGAAGACATCGCCGGCCTCGGTCGTGATGCCGTCGGCGAAGGACAGCGTCGCCGTGCCGAACATGTGCACATGCACGTCACCCGGCTGGCGAAAAGCCGCGTATTTGAAATGATGATGTTCGAGATTGGCGATGGTGTGCGACATGTTCGCTTCGCCGGACAGGAACGGCTTTTCCCACAGCACCTCGCTGTCGCGCACGATGCGCGAGGTGCCGCGGATGTCGGACGGC